>NZ_CP049740.1:600000-900000 GCF_011100465.1 Jeotgalibaca arthritidis | reverse complement strand
GAGAAGATGAATAAAAAAATCAAAATACTTAAACCAATTTGTCTACTTACTGTATAGTCTCCCATGAAGAGCATAAAAATAATGAAACAAAGGAACATCGTGAAGCTAGCGTAAATCAAATACTTATTAGTGCTTAGTGTTAAATTTAAAAATAAGGAATCTTTTAAAGAAAGAGTTCCTTTTCCTTTATATGTCATTGATTTTCCTCCTTTATTTATCGTTAGTTAAATCATACCAAAGATTGCGGTCATTAAGAAATGATTCTATATTGATAAAGGTTAATACTAGTATTTCAACTGACAAAGTGGCTAGTTGAGTGATTTAGTTTTCAATCTGATGGATTGTAATTATTGCGATAGGAGTGTGGAAAAACGTTGGATGACTTAAGTTTAATAAAAAAATAAACAGCCAACTGCGTTCTTAAACGAACACGGTTGGCTGTCTGTTTTTAATTACTCTTCGTCCCAAACTGGAATTGATGATCCTTTAGAAGATTCTTCAATTACTTGAGCAGTTCCTTCTGATTGGTAATATTCAACGATTGTTCTATACAACTCACTATCAGCATCTTCAGCGCGTGATGCAATTACGTTGTAGTAAGGTTGAGAATCGTCACTTACTGGCTCTAAGAAGATTGCGTCTTCTGTTGGAATATAACCAGCATCTACAGCCATACCGCTATTCACGATAGAGATATCCAAGTCTTGAAGAGCACGTGCAGTTTGCGATGAATCAAGTTCAGTAATTTGCAGGTTCTTTGGATTGTCTGTAATATCGTCAACTTGCGGTGTTAAGCCAGTATCTGGGTCAACTGTAATTAAACCAGCTGTTTGCAACAGTCGCAGCGCACGGCCATTGTTTGTTGGGTCGTTTGGAATTCCTACAGTTGCCCCATCCGGAATATCCGCCACGTCAGTATACGTTAATGAATAAATACCAAGTGGAGCAATAACGGTATAACCCAAAGTCGTTAAGTCTGAACCAGTATCTTCATTGAAGCTATCCATGAAAATTTCTGTCTGAAAAGCGTTCAAATCAACGTCTCCATCTGCTAATGATTTATTTGGTGTTGCATAGTCAGTATATTTTACTAACTCAATCTCGATATTTTCATTTTCTTTCAATTGTTCCGCTACATATTCCCACGGTTCGTTGATTTCTCCAACGACCGCTACTTTAACCTGAATAGGCTCGTTAGCTGCTGCTTCGCTTGTTGCATCATCAGAAGCTGTTGTTCCACTTCCACCACCACATGCTGCTAATAATAGGGCACTCGCTGCCACAAATCCACCTAAATATTTCTTTAAACTCATAACCATATCCTCCTAATATTAAATCGAATAGTGGGTGATACACCAGCTATGCTGCAACACAGCTGGAACCCGGTTTATTCAAAGCTTATCTTATTCCCATGCAGGAACGTCATTACCTTTTGTAACTTCTTCAAGCTTAGCTGCTGTTTCTTCTGATTGGTAAGCTTCAACAACTTTCAAGTAAGTTGCGTTGTCTTTATCTTCAGAACGCGTTGCAACAACGTTTTTGTAGATTTCGCTAACTTCTGCAATGTTGTCAGTATCTAAGAATAACGCATCTTCGCTTGGGTTTAGACCTGAGTCTGTTGCGTAGTTTGTATTGATAATCGCTGCATCCACATCACCTAATGAACGAGCTGTTTGGCTAGCATCTAATTCAGTAAAGGTAATATTTTTTGGATTGTCAGTAATATCGCTAACTGTTGCATTTGTACCAGCTGCTTCATCTAATGTAATCAAGTCAATCGCTTGAAGTAATAGTAGGGCACGTCCACCGTTTGTAACGTCATTTGGAATAGCAATTTCAGCGCCTTCTGGAATATCAGCGTAATCGTCAACTGAATCTGAGTATAGACCAAGTGGTGACACATAAGTAAAGCCGATCGGCACAATGTCAGAACCATTATTAGCGTTAAATTCTTCTAAGTAAGCAACGTGTTGGAAAGCATTTAAATCTAAGCTGCCATCTGATAGAGCAACGTTTGGTTGCACGTAATCTGTGAATTGTTCAATTTTTAAATCGATATTTTCAGCAACAAGACGCTCTTTTACGTCTTCCCAAACATCAACTTCGACTTCACTAACAACCCCAACAGATACTTCGACAACTTCTTCTGTTGATGAAGCTGAGTCTGCGTCTGATGTGTTGCCACATGCTCCTAAAAATAAAACCAAAGCTGCTGATGATAATGAAATTAATTTTTTATTCATGATAAATTCCTCCAATATAGTTTTTTTGTACGGGTTTGTCCCGCTGTTCTTTTTTTAGTGGCTTACTTTCTTAACTAATGCATTACCAATTGCTTGGCTGATAAAGACGATGATTAAGATTAAGATTGTTGCAACAAAAATGACATCTGTTTGGAATCGGTTATAACCTCTTGTGATGGCTAGATTTCCAAGTCCGCCGGCACCAACCGCACCAGCCATGGCTGTTAACCCAATTAAGTTAATAATTGTTACAGCAGATACACGGATGATTGAAGCTAGGCCTTCTTTTAAATAAACACGGAAAATAATGTCCAATTTGCTTGTTCCCATTGCTTGAGCTGCCTCAACGACACCAGGGTCTACTTCAAGCAAGGCATTTTGAATCTGACGGGCATAGAAGGGAACAGTTGAGAAGACAAGCGGTACAAGTGCAGCGGTTGTTCCGATTGCTGTGCCGACAATTAGACGCGTGATTGGATAAATCAGTGTCAGTAAAATAATAAAGGGCAGTGACCGGAAGACATTAACCAGTTTGTCTAAAATGTTATAGAGAAGGGCATTTGGTATTAAGCCGCCCTCATCTGTTATTAATAGGATAACACCAAGGATAATACCTAAAAATCCAGCAATTGCACCAGAAATACCTGTCATATAAAGGGTTTGCCATAAGCTTTCCCAAACAACATCCCAAATGTTTGAAACGTTCGGTAGTAAGTTATTAATAAATTCAGTCATTGTTATTCACCATCTTCTTTCTTTTGACGTTCTTCGATAGACTCTGCAGAAATAATTGAAACAGTCACATCATTCGATTGCAAGTAGTCGATGGCTTCAGCAATTTTTTCAGTTGATCCTGATAAAACGAGTAATAATGTTCCAACCGGTGTTTCTTGTAAAATTTCCACATTTCCAAAGAGAATATTTCCTTGAACTTGGAAGCTATTATTCAACTTAGCAATGAGTGGCTCACTCGTTGAACCGCCAACGAAGGACAGTTTTGCTAATACGTCGTTTTCCTTCAAGTTAAGAAGGGTTGGATGAGCTAATACTGTATCGATTCCTTGATCCACATGAGTCGCTGTATTGATAAAGTCTTTTGTTAGTTGATTTTGTGGGCTAGTAAAGATTTCTAGTAGGCTGCCTTCTTCAATGACATGGCCATCTTCCATAACCGCAACCTTGTTACAGATTTCTTTCACCACTTGCATTTCATGAGTAATGATTACAATCGTCAGACCTAAATCTTTATTTAGTTTTTTCAACAACTCTAAAATAGAAGAAGTTGTCTTAGGATCTAGGGCACTTGTTGCTTCATCACATAGTAGAATTTCTGGATCATTCGCTAAGGCACGCGCAATGGCAACCCGTTGCTTTTGTCCACCAGAGAGTTGAGACGGATAAGCATCTGCTTTATCGCCTAGCCCAACAAGGTCTAATAGTTCGAGCACTTTTTTACTGATTTGGCTTTTTGTGAGCTTCGACCGTTTTAGGGGGAAAGCCACGTTATCGAAAATAGTTCGAGATCCCATCAAGTTAAAGTGTTGGAAAATCATCCCGATTTTTTTACGAGCTTGTCGTAATTCTTTTTCACTCAAATCAGTGATAACTTTCTTATTAATCACCACTTTGCCACTAGTTGGACGTTGGAGTAAGTTAATCGTTCTAACGAGTGTACTCTTTCCAGCACCACTGTAGCCGACAATCCCGTAAACGTCACCTTTATTAACGTGTAGTGAAACATTTTGTACGGCTTTAATTTTTTTTTGTTTGTCACCTTGGAAGATGACTGAGACATCTTTTAAGTCAATCATATATGTTCCTCGTTTCCTGTTTAATGAAAAAGACACCCGTCTGGTACCTTCTATATGTTATATGAAGTATACCAAGGACGCGTGTCTGATGCACCGTGTTACCACCTTGTTTTAGCTTTTCCTCACAGAAAAGCTCTTAGGAAGTGGCTGTGCCACTTCATCGCTGTAAAGGGCGAACCCTCCAAAGGCTAACGTCTCCGCTCACCTTTGCCGCTCCAAGGCCATTTTCTCGTTTTTCTGCTACCTGTTCTCACCACCCCAGGCTCTCTTTGAAACATCTTAAACGGTACTTACCTTTTCTACGCGTCAAATCAATATAATAAAAAAATCTCGTCCAATCAACACAAATAGACTGTGCTGAAAGGACGAGAGTCAACGTTTCATCTCGTGTTACCACCTTAATTTACAAAAGTATCACTACTCTTGCCTCTATCAGTACCGCCACGAATTGCCATGACTGATACTGGGACACTGTAACGGGCGTTCCCGTCCTACCCTAAAGGTTTCCCTACTCGGATAAGCCACTCAGAGACCATCTTCAGCTACCTGTTCCTTGCTTGCTTTCACCTAACCAAGCTCTCTAAAAAAGGAAAGAATACCTTACTCTTCTCTTCAAAGTGTTTTTGCGATGTGCTTACTATAACCAATTTCTCATTTACTGTCAACATCATTTTTCAAATCTTTTTTCTTTTTCAGAAAAAGCACGTCTAAACCTTATTATATAGCAATTAAAATTAATCATTTAAAAATAATGGAAAGACTGCTACAATGAAAAAATAACAAAAATGAGAATTTGATGAAAAGAGTGAAGACGTTGGTAGAACAAGCATTCCATATTCGACTGGCAGAGCGTCAGGATGTAGATATTATTTTTAACTTTATAAAAGCATTAGCTGACTACGAAAAAATGTCAGATGAGGTTGTTGCAACACCTGAAAGTTTGGAGAAGTCCTTATTCGATGACAAGCATGCAGAAGTCTTAATCGGAGAAAGAGATGGAAAGGCGGTAGGATTTGCACTGTTTTTCCATAATTATTCAACCTTTTTAGGTAAAGCAGGCATTTATTTAGAAGACTTTTTTGTTTTAGAGGATGAGCGTGGTAAAGGCTACGGCAAAGCGCTCTTTCAAGAAGTTGCTAAAATTGCTGTTGCGCGTGACTGTGAGCGGATGGAATGGTCGTGTTTGGATTGGAATAAGCCGAGCATTCAATTCTATGAATCGCAAGGGGCAGTTGGGATGACTGACTGGACGGTTCACCGTTTATCTGGTGAAACTTTAAAAAAATACGGAGGCGATGCTTATGACACTAACTACTAATCAACAATTAGATAAAATTCAACCGTCAGCAATTCGGGTATTTGACCAGCTGTTCAGAAGTATTGACGATTGTATTCTAATGACCATTGGCGAACCCGATTTTAGTATGCCCGAACACGTTAAGGATGCTGCTATTAAAGCAATCCAAGAAGATGAGTCTCATTATTCTCACTCGATGGGTGCGATTGGTGTCCGTCAAGCTGTCGCTGACTATTTAAAACGTCGCTATCAGTTAGACTATAATCCAGAAAGTGAAATTTTAATGACTGTTGGCGCAACCGAAGCAATCTCGACCGTTCTAAAAGCGATTTTGAATCCAGGTGAGAAAATTATTGTGCCAACGCCAGGCTTTCCTTTATACAAATTGTCGGCAACCATTGCTTATGGTGAGACGATTGAGGTGAATACTTCTGAGAGTGGTTTTCTATTAACGGCTGATCAGGTTCATCAAGTAATGGCTGACCATGATGATGTGAAAGCGATTATTTTGAACTATCCGAGTAATCCAACCGGTGTGACTTATACGCCGGATGAATTACAAGCGCTGGTTGAAGCCATTCGTCAATATGAGGTTTTTGTCATTAGTGATGAAATTTATAGTGAACTAACTTACGACCAAGAGCATTTATCCATTGCCCGCTTGTTGCCGGAACAAACTATTTTAATTAGTGGTGCTTCGAAGGCTTTTGCGATGACAGGCTGGCGTGTCGGCTTTATTGCCACTCAGGAAAAATGGTTGCCACCTATTTTTAAAACACACCAAATGGCGATTACGACAGGTGTGACTGTTTCTTATAAAGCAGCAGAAGAAGCTTTCAATCATGGGGCAGAAGCCGTTGCCTTGATGAAGGCAGAATATGAGAAACGACGAGATTATTGCGTCGGTGCCTTAACCAATCTAGGCTTCGAATTAGCAAAACCAAGCGGGGCATTTTATTTATTTATTAAATTACCCCAACAGTTTGGTAAGGACGATCAGGCCTTTTGTCGCGATTTAGCAGAAAAGGGAAAAGTGGGTTTGATTCCAGGAAGCGTGTTTGGTCCTGGCGGAGAGGGCTATGTTCGGATGAGTTACGCCCTGTCGCAAGAAGGCATTGAAGAAGCGATGAAACGGATAACGAATTATATGGGAAAGAGTGAATAGAATCGGAAAAGTAGGTTCTATTCACTCATCCATCGCCGTTTGCTATCTTGCGGTTGTATTTCAGCTCTATCCGTTGTAAAATGCATGTAATCCCGATATGGGAAATAAATCAGAGTAGAGAATGAAGCGTTAAGTGTCGGATGGATGGGATGTTGCCTCCGAACGAAAAGTAAAGGGAGACCTTTATTTGCGGTTTTGTTCTTGCATTCGCTGCATATGAGAAATCGTGTAGCGGCTCTATAAAGGAGTTGCGGTTCATGGAAAATAAAAAATCCGTGTCCATGTTCATGGCCAGAGACATTGCTGTCATTGGCTTAATGATTGCTTTGAAAGTGGTATTAACACGCTTTTTAGCAGTCGAAACCCAGTTTGTAAGAGTTGGGTTTAGCTTTATACCAACCATTTTGTTGGCTATTATGTATGGGCCTTGGGTAGGAGCTTTTTCTGGTGCCTTGGCTGATGTTGCTGGCTTTTTCCTTTTTCCAAAAGGATTTGCCTTTTCACCTGGTTTTACAATTTCAGCTGCGGTAGCACCGATTATTTATGGTATGATTTTATATCGTAAACCACTGACTCTCAAACGCATTATGATGGCGTGTTTGGCAGTAACGGTTATCGTCAATGTTGGTATGAACTCATTATGGCTGCGTATTTTATACGACCAAGCTTTCTGGGGTATGTTACCGATTCGTTTAGCTCAAAATATCATTACCCTCCCTATCGAAGTAGGGATTATGTACTGGGTAATGAAAAATGCCTCGATTAGACGGGCAATGAAAGGCTATCCGATTCACTGGATAAATTAAATAGAATAAATAAAGCTAGTCATATTTTGAATATGGCTAGTTTTTATGATTAGATAATCGTTTTTAAGGTAGAATTAAGGGATTTATGGTATCGTTTTAATAGAAGAACGATCTTAGGAGTAAATTATGAGTAAAAAAAGGAAATTCCATGTTATATTTTCTGGAATGATGATAGTCATATCAGTAATCATTATTTTCGCTTTATCACATAAGAAAAGTTTAGTACTGGGAAACAGTAAAAATGAGCTAGTCGCATCGGCTAAAATTATGATCGATCATAATAAAATGTCAGACGGTGACTACCCAGTAGTTGCAAGTATAGAAGATGTCGTTCAAGGAATTATGGCAGAATTTAATGTTCAAGATGATCAAGTCTCCATTGTGTATGAGGATCTTAAAAAAGGTAACGATTATCGGTTGAATGAGGACGATTTGGTAACAGCCGCTAGTACGATAAAAGTAGGTATTGCAGCGATTTTTGTTGATCAAATTGTGGCTGGAAACTTAACGTGGGATAGCGAGTTGCCTTACTACGACAGTTACTATGAGTCAGGTGATGGCGCGATTACCAATTCAGAGAAACAATACGCCTATACGGTTGAAGAATTAATTGACCAAATGCTAACCTATTCTGATAATACAGCAACCAATATACTGGCCTTTTACTATCGCGACACATTTAGTGACTACCGCCAAGCAATTCTAGATTTCAGTGGTGAAACAGATATTCCGCTAGAAGCCTTTGAGAACAACGAAACGACAGCTGATATTTTAGCCGCCATTTTAAAACGCCTGACAGAAGATGAGCGTTACCAACCAATTATTGATGTGATGCTACAGGCGCAGGATGGTTTCCGCTTAAAGCAATATGTTACGACGGGTATGGCAGCAAAATATGGGAGTTACGGCGCATGGCAGCACGATACAGGCATTTATTATGAAGACGAAGAGGCAGTTTACCTTTTAGTCGTTCTAACGTACGGATTAGAAAATGTCGATGAATTTATGGGAGAATTAAATTATCAAATTAAAGAGTGGCAACAATTACAATAATAATGGAGGAATAATGATGACGAATCAAACACTAAACTGGGCAATTGTTGGAACAGGAACGATTGCCAAAGAGTTCGCAGGACAATTTTCGGCAACTAATGCCCGTTTATATGGCGTCTCTTCGCGTCGTGAGGAAACAGCCCAAGCATTTGCTCAAGAGTTCAAACTTGAAAAAGCTTATAGCAGTTTTGAGAACTTGCTAGCTGATCCAGCGGTGGATGTCGTTTATATTGCGACACCCCACAATACCCACTACGACTACATGATGGCAGCTCTTGAAGCAGGTAAACATGTCGTCTGTGAAAAAGTAATTACAATCAATAAAAAGCAGTTAGATGCTGCCTACCAATTAGCCAAAGAAAAACAAGTCTACCTCTTTGAGGCAATGACCATTCATTATATGCCACTCTACCAAAACCTCTTTGATTGGTTAGCGAAAGAAAAATTAGGTCCTCTAAAAATGGTGCAAGTTAATTTTGGTAGCTACAAGGACACTGATCCAAGTTACTATTACTTTAATAAAGAATTAGCGGGCGGTGCACTCTTTGATATTGGGGTTTATGCTTTGCATTTTACGCGTTGGTTCTTATCGAGTCAGCCGACAGAGATCCAGTCGATGGCTCACTTGCATCAATCAGGTGTTGATGAAAGTTCTGTCATTATGCTGAAAAACAAAGAAAATGAACTTGCTAATATTTCATTAACTTTCCGAGCGAAATTGCCCAAGCAAGGGATTGTCGCTTACGAAGAAGGTTATGTTACCATTACGGATTACCCACGCTCAAACCGCGCCGTTCTAACACGTAACACAGGTGAAGTGAGTGTCTTTGAACAAGGTAAATCGGAAGAAGGGCTGGCTTACGAAGCAGAGGCAATTTCCAAACTGATTATCAGTAAAGAAGGAAATCCATACATCGATTATTCCTTAGATGTTTTAGCGATTATGGATGAGGTTCGTTCACAATGGGGATTGGAATATGATTTTGAATAGTCATGAATAAGACGAGAGCTGGGAGAATTTTCCCAGCTCTTTTTTCTTACAAAATATCACTCTTTCATAAATTAATTTATTTAATAAATGAATATCTAAGCAAAGGCGGTTTGAGGCAGATACGACTTATCAATCATCTGTTAAGGATGTGAAAAAAATACTGGAATGTTGACCAGAATTATTTTTTCATTGAAAATGGTCCTAAATTGACGTAAACTAATTGCGAAAAGGAGTGGTCAAATGATTGAACGCTATTCGTTGTCACCCATAAAAGAATTATGGGATTTGGAAGCTAAGTACCAAAAATGGTTGGATGTGGAATTGGCAGTTATCTCGGCTTTTGAGGAAGTGGGAATCTGCCCACCAGGCACGCACGATAAGGCCAAAGCTGCTGCAACCATTGACGTAACTGCTATTTTAGCGGAAGAAGAAATCGTCAACCACGATTTCATCGCTTTCGTTAACTGTGTGACAAGCCCAATGGGGGATGAAAGTCGCTTTTTCCACTTAGGTTTAACCAGTTCAGATGTGGAAGATACCGCAACTAGTCTATTGTTACGTGATGCTTTGGACATTATTTTAAAATCTCTTAGCGATTACCGCCAAGTTTTGTATCAAAAAGCCAGTCAATACAAAGACACCATTACAGTCGGACGCACACACGGAATTCACGGCGAGCCAACGAGTTTTGGATTCAAGCTGTTAGGCTATGTGGCTGAATGTGACCGGAATATTGACCGCATGAAAGCTGTTCGCACCGCCCTTTCTGTTGGAACTTTATCAGGCGCAGTTGGTAATTACGCGAATATTGACCCAGAAATTGAACGATTGGCATTAGCATACTTTGACTTAACGCCAACATTGGCGGCCACTCAAGTGATTGCTCGTGATACTCACGCGGAGTTTATCCATGTCTTAGCTCTTGTAGCGTCATCCATTGAACGTATTGCGGTAGAAATACGCCACCTTCAAAAAACAGAAGTCTTAGAAGCTCAAGAAGGCTTTAAAAAAGGCCAACGTGGCTCATCAGCTATGCCGCACAAAAAGAACCCGATTTTGTCAGAGCGTTTAACAGGTTTGTCTCGCATGGTTCGTTCGATGGTGCCAATTGCTTATGAAAATATTGTCTTGTGGCATGAACGCGACATCTCGCATTCATCAACCGAACGCTTTATTTTCCCAGATGCTACTCAGATTGTGTTTTATATGACGGAAAAAGCACAAGACTTACTCCAAAATCTGATTGTTAATGAAGACCGTATGCTTGAGAATCTGGATGCCTCTTATGGGCTTGTCTATTCGCAACGCGTTATGCTAGCACTCATTGATAAGGGACACAGTCGTGACTATAGCTACACACTAGTTCAAAAAAATGCCCTCCAGGCTTGGGATAGCAGATCATCCTTTAAAGACTATTTATTGAAGGATGAAGACATCATGGGAATCTTGACGGAATCTGAATTAGATCACTTATTTGATCCAACATTTTATACAAGAAACATCCACTCTGTTTATAGAAAGTTTGAGGAAACCAAATGAAAAAATTAGCGATTGTAGGAGCACAATGGGGAGACGAAGGGAAAGGGAAAATTGTTAACCACTTTTCCAAAGCGTACGATTATATTATCCGCTTTTCAGGGGGAGCCAACGCTGGCCATACGATTTACTTTAACGGTAAAAAATATGTCAACCACTTGTTGCCATCCATTTCACCGGAAACAAACTCAATCGGAGTCTTATCGAAAGGTATGGCCTTAGATTTAGAACAAATGATTAAAGAGTTAGAAGTCTTGGAAGCTGATTTTAAAGGTATTTCAAAACGCTTTGCCATTGATAAAGAAATCTTCTTAGTCTTGCCTTATCACAAAGAGGAAGATGCTGTTTTAGAAGATATGCGTAAATACCCAATCGGCACAACCAAACGTGGGATTGGCCCTAGCTTTGCGGACAAAGTTTCCCGTGAAAACATTCGCTTAATTGATTTATTTGACGAAGACCGTCTCTATGAACGACTAGAAAATATTATTTACTTAAAAAATAATGTCTACCAAGGTAAATTGAATTTGGATACCGATACGGTTTATCAAACCATTTTAGCGCAATTTCGCCGTATTCAAGAATTGGGATGCCAGCTGACATCTAGTTCTGAACTGTATGAAGACTTGCAAAGCAAAAAAGTTTTACTAGAAGGCGCGCAAGGTATTATGCTCGATATCGACTCTGGTACCTATCCATTTGTGACGAGTAGCCAGACAACAGCACATGGTGCATCAACAGTTGATTTAACTCTAACCGAAGACGACAATGTTATGGGTGTTGTTAAAGCCTATACCACTCGCGTTGGTGAAGGTGAGTTTCCAACTGAACTTGATGGTGAAGAAGCAGATCGATTGAGACAATTAGGGAATGAATACGGTGCAACGACTGGTCGAGATCGCCGCGTAGGCTGGTTAGACTTACCACAGCTGCGCTATGCCATCCGCAAGTCTAAATTAAATGGCATTGTATTGACAAAAGGTGACGTTTTAGACGGTTACGATACTGTGAAAGTTTGTGTAGGCTACGAAATCAACGGCGAAGTGAAGGCAATGCCGATGATTGCTGACGAATTCCGTCACGCAAAACCAATCTACAAAACCTTAAAAGGTTGGAAAAACGTCTTTGATATTCATTTCTTGAAATACATTACCTTTATCGAACAAGAACTTGGTTTGGAAGTCGACTATATTTCTTACGGACCAAAAACCGAAGATATTATGGACAAAAAAACATTTATCCTACATATGGATTAACCATTTCTGAAACCAAGGCGCAAAGCGCCTTGGTTTTTTGTTAGCAATGTACGGTACAGCGAAAATTTTTAGGCTGTATCGACAAACTTTGCCAACAAAAAAATACGCCCTCAAAGTTAGCGTGTATAGTCTAACTTTGAGGGCGTATTAGTTTTAAGTAGGATTCGATTCGCTTGATTATTATAAATAATGAAAAGGATTGAGCAATTCGAGAAAAAAAGTCCAAAAGGTATCTTTGAAACTTAAGAGGAAGCCGTGTTTGCGCCATTTGATGAGAGCGACAATAAACGCAATCAATACACACACTATAAAATAAATCACTAAAAAAATGAATACGACAGTCAAATGATCGATTAACGTTGACATAGGACACCTCCTTCTCTTTTTTTATAGTATAACGGTTTCAATTCTTAAATAAAAGCCGATTATAATCGATTGACCTTTGTTGAAATCTAGGTTATAAGGAAGAGAGATAACGATTTCATCCAATAAAGGAGACTGTAAGAATGGGATTTAGACATGATTTTCTATGGGGCGGCGCAACAGCGGCCAATCAATGCGAGGGCGGTTATGATAAAGGTGGCCGTGGGTTAGCCAATGTGGATGTGGTGCCGATTGGTAAGGACCGCTACCCCATTATCACGGGTCAGATGAAGATGGTTGATTTTGACGATGAGCATTTTTATCCAGCTAAAGAAGCCATTGATATGTACCACCGTTATAAAGAGGATATTGCCTTGTTCGCGGAGATGGGCTTTAAGACCTATCGTTTGTCGATTGCGTGGTCGCGGATTTTTCCAAAAGGGGACGAAGCGGAGCCAAACGAAGCAGGCTTGCAGTTTTATGAAGATGTCTTTAACGAATGCCGCAAGTATGGCATCGAGCCGCTCGTTACCATTACCCACTTTGATTGTCCGATTCACTTAGTGGAAAACTATGGGGCTTGGCGCAACCGCAAGCTAGTTGGCTTCTACGAGAATTTATGCCGAGCTATTTTTACCCGCTACAAGGGGCTAGTGAAGTATTGGCTGACTTTCAACGAAATTAACATGATTTTACACGCACCTTTTATGGGGGCAGGCCTTTATTTCGAAGAAGGTGACAACAAAGAGCAAGTCAAATACCAAGCAGCCCATCATGAACTAGTGGCGAGCGCCATTGCGACCAAAATTGCTCATGAAGTGGATCCGGAGAACCAAGTGGGCTGTATGCTAGCAGCTGGCGGCTACTATCCCTACACCTCAAACCCCGAAGATGTCTTTGAAAGTCGGAAAAAAGATCGGGAAAATTATTTCTTTATTGATGTTCAATCACGCGGAGAATACCCTGCCTACGCATTGAAAGAGCTAGAACGACAAGGTATTCAGATTGAAATGGAAGCGGGCGATTTGGAACTTCTCAAAGCCCATACCGTTGATTTCATTTCCTTCTCTTACTACTCCTCTCGTGTAGCAACTGCGGACCCAGAATTGTTAGCGAAAACAGAAGGCAATATTTTTGCGTCAGTTAAAAACCCCTATCTAGAAGCGAGCGAATGGGGTTGGCAAATTGATCCATTGGGCTTAAGAATTACTATGAATGACTTGTACGACCGCTACCAAAAACCATTATTTATTGTCGAAAATGGCTTAGGTGCAGTTGATGTGCCAGATGAAGATGGTTATGTCGAAGATGATTATCGGATTGATTATTTGGCAGCCCATATTAAAGCCATGAAAGATGCTGTTGATTTGGATGGTGTTGACTTATTGGGCTACACCACTTGGGGCTGTATTGATTTAGTTTCAGCTGGAACAGGTGAGATGAAGAAACGTTACGGCTTCATTTATGTTGACCGAGACAATGAAGGTAACGGAACGCTAAAACGCAGTAAGAAAAAATCATTTGACTGGTATAAAAAGGTTATAGCTACAAATGGGGAAGACCTATCAAACAATAAATAGCTTTTCAAACAGCCAAGGTGCTCTGCACCTTGGCTGTTTTTGCTAGCAATGTAAGATACAGTTTAGAAAAAATAGTTCTAACCTAGCTGTATCGACAATTTCAAACAAAATGTCCTGCCTTTTTTAAAAAAAGGTTACATCTTAGTGACTATACTAGAAATCAGAGGTATTTTTTGTTATTTTAAAGCAATGAAAACATTCGAGGAGTGGCCGCGTTGAAGAATAAAGAAAAATTAGGGAAGTGGCTATTCGTTCTCTATCTCATCGCAATTATCTGGATTATTTTATTTAAATTTCAGCTTCATCCAGATGACATTAAACTATTGAGCGATGAAAATTTTGGCACAGTTAATTTAGAGCCGTTTCAGGCGCCTAAACGCATTAATGGCCGCATTGATTATACGGAAATTATTTACAATATTTTGATTTTCGTTCCATATGGCTTGTTGTTTCCAGTTGTTAGCAAGCACTTATCCACCTTTAAAAAAATCATTATTATGCTGGCGACCACAATGGCGCTAGAAGGGTCACAGTATTTATTTTCACTAGGAGCCTGTGACATTACCGATGTCATCACTAATCTATCTGGGGGCATCATTGGTCTAGCGCTTTATGCGATCTTGCGGTTAGTCTTATCCGAAGAAAAAGCAGACCGTTTTTTGATTAAATCAGGCTATCTCTTTTACCTTTGCTTTTGGATGATTTACACCTTTTTTATAAAAAGTATTCATATATGACTATTTTGTGAGTTTTTGCTAAGAGAGTGATACACTAGAGCTAATAGTTTAGAATGGAGAAGATGGTAGTGAAAAAGGCAGAGAAAATGACAAATCGAGTAAGCAAAAAAATAATGATGATTGCCCTATTATGTCTATTTGCGGTGCCGACTATCGGTTACCTTATTGTTCAAAGTTGGGAGAGCAATTTGATTGTTGATTTGGGCAATGTGGAAAATGCTGCTGTTTCCTTAAATGGGGATTCATTGAGTGAGAACAGTATAGTGACGCTCCATGTTGGTTTCAATCGATTTTATGATTATGGCGGATACGAAGTAGAATGTTCGGTTGACAAGCGAATTGCAAGAGTTGAGCTCTACAAAGATTTTTCTTTTGCCCATCCATCTAAAGATCTCTTCATTGAAATTCCTTTAACAGGCCTATCTAACTATGATGATATTAACGAAATCCACTTGCACCATTCTAAGAAAAAACAAAGTAAAACCATTTATTTAAAAAATGAACTATAAAAAAGCTGAGACGCAAATTGTCTCAGCTTTTTCTACTTCACAATATCAATGGTTATCGCATCAATAGGTGCTGCCTGTCGTCCAGAAGGTTGCGAGTAAATGCCTACCAGCGAGCCAGAAGGTGTGTATTTTTTCCAATAAAGGGTGCCGCTAGAAACGGCTGCTTGCTGATAGACGGCTATGCGAATATTTTCGTCGGGTAATAAAATTTCGGGATCAAGCGGATAGGCTTGGTCAAGATTGGTTACAATCGTATCTTTGGCAGTTTGTTCTAAGGCATCACTGATTTGCTTGAGAAGCGGTTTTTGAAAGGCAGATTGCTTCATGACGCTACCGACTTGCCAGTTAACAGGAACCAATGTCATTTGAGAATATTGAACCGTTACATCGCCAGACGATTGATTGGTTACCGATAGTTGGTCAATGAGCTTATAACGCTCAATTAAAGAAATACTATCTTGTTTATAATAAAGCGGTAGATAAGAGTAGCCATCTTTAGGCGGGCTTACGTTTTCACCAAACTGTTCGATGTCATCAACAGTTGTCTCTGATACAACATTGATTGTGATGTCTTCAGTTGTGACTGCTTGTATTGGGCTAGGTAGCAGTAGTAACAGTAATAAGCAGGCAATGGTTTGCTTAAAAAAAGCGGGCATGACAATCATCCTTCTATTTGTGGAATAAGTGATTCTGGCTTGTCGAGTGGATAGTCGGTTAGGCTAGTTGTATGAATGAGATAAGTATCCTGGTCGTCAATTTGGTAATGGTGCTCGATTTTTGTTTCTGTTAAGTAACCGTCTTGGTCAATGGTATAGGTGATAGTATAAGAGCTGGTATTTTCTAGTAGTAGCAATGAGAACTCTAAGGACTGCTCATAAGCAGCGAGTATATCTTCTTTGGAATCAAGATCAGAGTCTCGAATATCATCCATGGCATCTGCCATTTCTTCCTTTAGGTCAGCAATCTGGTCAGTAATAAATTGGTCATTTAAGGTGACTGTATAAATCTGGCCATCTTTCTCAAGGGTTTGAATGTGTTTTTCTTCAAGATCACTATCAAATAGGCTAGGTAATAAGTCACTCATTTCCTGGTCACTATCTTTATTTGTTAGCGACCATTCCGAATCTAAGTCGCCGCTAGTGACTTGCTCGTAGCGTTGTTTGTCTTGGTAAAGGACTTTTGTTGACATACGATCACTATAAATCGTTTCAGAATAAAAAACAGGGTCGCTATCAGTCTGGATAAAGACACCGTTTGTTTCTTGCTTGATGCCTTCATTATGGTTACCCTGATTTAAGCTAATCGTAAAAGCCCCGCTCGTTAAGGTGTCGTTTTTAGCGAAAGCGGATTCAATTTTGTTTACTTCTTTAGTCGTTCCGCTGCAAGCAACGAGTAGGAAAGAGCTTAGGATGGTAACAAGTATTGGCATTTTTTTACCCAAAACAATCACTCCTTTAGTCTCATTTAAAACTATTATACCTTAAGATAGTTTTAAATGAATAGTCCGCTTATTGAAAAGATTAGAGATACAAATAAAAATCAGCAGCAATTTGATCCATAAGATTCAAGTTGCTGCTGATTATTTACCGAATAATCTCTTCATTTTCGATATAAGAGCGGAATTGCTCTGCTAAATTATCGAATAAATTGACGCCTTCAGAAGAAAAACCATGTGTGATTTCGCGAGGAAAGTATAGTCGCTCGTCGCCACGCATTTTTCCAGTCAGAGAAGAGACAATAGCACTAACTTGAGACAGTTCAATGATATCGCCATTTTTCTGAATAAATTCAATCTGCGTTTTGCTACCAGCTTCACCTGCGCGGTAAAGGTCATAAGGCAAGTCAAAGCTATTATTTGTTGATGTATAATAATCAGGATTGTAGCCCATCTTTTCAATTAAAGCTTGCAAATGTTCAATGGTCGGTAAATCAGTATCCCGTTTAAAGCGCACAGACTTAAATGGTTTCCGATTTAAGAAACGACCAGCCAAATCACTTAGGGTTGGATCGCTATCTTCACACCAGTGATTAAAATAAGTCATTAACACGCCATCATCTAAACGCAAGTAATCCTCCAATCTCCAACTGTTTTTGAAAAAAGGTTGTAAAAAAGTCGCCGAATGGTGCAAGTCGGTCTGGTCATTGAGGTAAATATCCTTAGCGCGTTTCATCAAATGATATAAGACCACTTCCATACCACGTGAAACAGAATGGAAATAAACCTGCATATACATTTGATAACGGCTCACCACATAGTCTTCAACAGCGTGCATTCCAGAAATGTCGAAGGTAATTCCATTGGCATAGGGACGAATAACCCGTAAAATACGCGTTAAATCAAAGGTTCCGTAAGTTACTCCAGAATAATAAGCATCACGCAACAAGTAATCCATTCGGTCAGCATCAATTTGACTAGAAATCATTTGAACCACTTGAGGGTTAGGATAGGTTTTGGCAATGACCGATGCTACTTGCTCTGGAAAATCTTGTCCGACACTGCGCAAAACCCGGTTAACCTCTGTTTCAGGCGATGTAATAATCGCAACTGTGATTTCTTCGTGGTTTGTATCGAAAATTTTCTCGAAGGTATGAGAGAACGGACCATGTCCCAAGTCGTGCAGTAGAGCCGCACAAAGGGTAACTAAACGTTCGCGGTCATCCCATAGACCATCGCCGTCTTCGACACTTGGGTAATTACGGATAAACTTATCGCAAATCCGTCGAGCAATTTCATACACGCCTAGAGAATGGTTAAAGCGAGAATGTTCTGCACCATGAAAGGTAAAGGAAGCTGTTCCTAATTGTTTAATCCGGCGTAGGCGCTGGAATTCCTTTGTATTGATTAAATCAAGGATGACACGGTGTTGGATATGGACATAGCCGTGAACAGGATCACGAAATACTTTTTCTTTGGCCAGCATGTCAGTTACATAATAGGTTTGCATAGGGTCACCTCGTTTTCTTATTTTCCAAACAATTGGCGATTTCTTTTTTCCATTTTAGTGTAGGCGTCATGGTAGGCTGTCATAATGTCTGCTGTATAGTCACCTTCAACTAAGTGATTGCCTTGTTTTATTAAGGTGTCGATTATCATTTGTTTCACTTGAGCGACTGTCAGTGGCGTATCGAGTAAATCGGACAAGTTAGCCATTGAATCTGGATTAACGAGAGGGAAGCTCCACTGGGTTTCTTCACCCTTTAAACCTACTTCATAAAAGACTTGGATTAGTTTGCCGCGGCCATTCTGGTCGCCTTCGACACTCATATAAATCATAATAGCAATTCCTTTTTTAAATCGTCTTTGGGCAATTCCAGCGAATTTTTTGCCATCAATACTGAGGTCAAACTTACCTGGGCAGTAAGAATCAACGATTTCATAAGCCTCAATTGCTTTGCCATAAGGCGCAAAAACTTGGCTAATCAGATCAACCATGACTTGATAGCCATCATCAATACTGATTTTTTCATCGTCAGCTTCTGGTAAAATAAGCGAAAAATTAAGAATACCTGGATCGGCCACAACAGCTAATCCGCCTGCCGGCCGAACGACGACTTGAGCGCCTTTGTTTTCTAAAAAGGAAACCCCATCAGCCAAGTAAGGTAGCTTGGTATCCATCATGCCTAAAATAACCATATTTTCGATTGGCCAAAAATGGGCGATTGCTGATCTATTAGGCTGGTTAACACGCCGAATGAAGGCATCACCGAGCGCAAAGTGAGCATAAGTTTGTGAGCGTAAAGGTGTTGTTGACGAGTCAAATAACTCAAAAATAGATTCATGTAAAAAGTCTGTCATAAAAATGCGTCCAATCTATGTGAAATCAGTAGTATATATAAGTTAATTATAGCAGATTTTTAAGCTAATTATTAATAAAGGAGAGTTGACCTTGTTTGAAAGAAAAAGTTATACTAGGAGTGAAAATGGAATAATGGCAAGAAAGGAGTGACAGACTTGCCAATTGATAAGAGTACAGTAGTAGAGTACCGATTAGAAACAATCATTGAACAAGAAGGAGAACGTGAGATTTTCCTTTACGAAGGCAATGGGCAAATGGTGCAAATGGGTGAATGGCTCTATTTACGTTATGAAGAAGCTGAAACCAAGCATAAGGTGACCCTAAAAGTGTCTAAGGCAGGAAAAGTAACGATTATCCGACGTTCAGAGGAAGGCATAGCAACACGTATGGCTTTTGAGGCCGGTGAAAAGGGGAATGCGCTACTGCCAACACCAGCTGGATTGTTGGAATTAGAGACAGTAACCAAACGATTATTACAAAATTATCATGATCAACCTTTTTCTGGTACAATTCAATTAGATTATGCGTTAGAATCAAATCAAGAAGTATTGGGAAATTACGGAATGACGTTGCAATTTACTACCTAAATATTGTATGATAAAGAGTAGATTTTTGAAAGGACGTGGCACGGTGAGGCTGGCGGAATTAGACGGAATAAATAAAAATGAATTATCGATGATTGAAGTGGCACATGCGATTTTAGAAGAGACCGGCGAAGTGTTGGAATTCAACCACTTGCTTGAACGTATTCAAGCGTATCTTGAGTTGTCTGAAGAAGAATTGGAAGGCCGTATGGTTCGCTTCTATACCAATTTAAACGTTGACGGAAGCTTTATTTCTTTAGGAGAAAACCGCTGGGGACTACGTTCTTGGTATCCGATTGATTCTATTGATGAGGAAATCCTTTCTTCTATTGATGAAGATGAAGTACGTGTACGTCGTAAGAAACGTAAGAAACTAAATGCCTTTGCGACATCTGAAGATGATGACGTGATTGATTACAACGATGATGATCCAGAAGATACTTTTGTCTCAGATGAAGAAGAGGACGAGAGTGAAGCGGATGATGTTATCGAAGATGATGAGGCAGAGATTGACGATGATTTAGCAGATAATCTAGATGATGAGTTAGATGATGTGCCTGAAAGCATCGAAGAAGACTTAACGCTCATTGATGACGATGATATTGAAGCTGATGAAGAAGAGGAAGAAGAAGAGTTATAATCTTTTGATTGACCTCACAGTTAAATGCGAGTAAAATAATTGATGGGCTCACTACAAACCAAACGGTTACGTAGGCGCACATAAAATGATAATTCTCCCTGTTCCAGTTTTGGAATGGGGATTTTTTTATTTTTCCCTCCTAAATCAAAGGAGGTTTTACTTATGACAAAGTATGTGTTTGTATCAGGTGGCGTTGTCTCATCAATTGGGAAAGGAATTATCGCAGCATCGTTAGCTAAATTATTGAAGGAACGAGGATTAAAGGTAACCATTCAAAAATTTGATCCTTATATGAATGTCGACCCTGGTACGATGAGCCCTTTCCAACATGGGGAAGTGTATGTCACTGATGATGGAACGGAAACTGATCTTGATTTGGGCCACTATGAACGATTTACGGGAATCCGCCTGAACCGCTATTCCAATGTCACCAGTGGCCGTATTTATAAAGAAGTCATTGAAAAAGAACGCAGGGGTGATTACTTAGGTAAAACCGTTCAAGTGATTCCCCATATAACGGATGCGATTAAGGAAAAAATTGTCAAAGCTGGCCAATCAACAGATGCGGATATCGTTATTACCGAAGTGGGTGGAACCGTTGGGGATATTGAATCATTACCGTTTTGGGAAGCCTTAAGACAGATGAAGAAAACTGCTGGTCCAGATAATGTCTTATACATTCACGTTACCCTTGTTCCTTATTTGAAGGCAGCGGGCGAATTTAAGACTAAACCGACTCAGCACAGTGTGAAAGAGCTGAGAAGCTTAGGCATTCAGCCCGACTTCTTAGTCTTACGTACAGAACAGCCTCTTCCGATGTCTACAAAAGAAAAATTAGCTGCTTTTTGTGATGTCGATTTAGATGCTATTATCGAATCGCCAGACACAGCCAATATTTATCGTATCCCTTTGCTATTGAAAGATCAGAAGATGGATGATGCTGTTTTAAGTCGTTTAAAACTAAATGCTCTAGAGGGGACTTTAAGTGAGTGGGAAGGTTTTGTTGAAAAGGTAGAACAAACGACTCAATCTATTCGCATTGGTATTGTTGGCAAGTATGTGGCGTTGCCGGATGCCTATTTGTCAATTGTTGAGGCACTAAAGCATGCTGGATATAGCTATGATCGACAGATAGACATCAAATGGATTGATGCAGAGTCAGTGACTGCAGAAACAATTAGCAGTGAATTGGATGATGTTGACGGCTTGCTAGTGCCTGGTGGCTTTGGCGAGAGAGGGACGGAAGGGATGATTGATGCTATCCGTTATGCCAGAGAACGACAATTACCCTTCTTAGGAATTTGTCTAGGGATGCAGCTAGCTTGTATTGAATTTGCACGGCACGTAGTGGGTCTTTCGGAGGCCCACTCAAGCGAACTTAATCCTCAAACGCCTCACGCAATTATTGATTTAATGGATCATCAAGAGAAAAACGGTGATTTAGGCGGCAGTTTAAGATTAGGACTCTATCCTTGTCAATTAAGAGCGGATAGTCTCGCTTACTCGCTTTATCAAGCAGAATTGATAGAAGAACGCCACCGTCATCGCTACGAATTTAACAATGACTACCGTGATAGTTGCCAACAAGCAGGCCTTCAGTTCTCTGGATTATCACCTGACGGCCAATTAGTTGAAATAATTGAATTAAACAATCATCCTTACTTTCTAGCAACCCAATTTCATCCGGAATTTCTAAGTGGTCCTAATTCGTCCCACCCGTTATTTAGCGGTTTTATTAAATCAATCATATAAATCGGTAATAAAGTGTTCATTTTTGTATTTTAATAGGCTCATTTGGTAGTAATCCGGGACAAATTTTGTTACAATAGTCTTGTTAGTGAGTCTAAGAAACAAACAAAATGGGTAGTTCCAAGGAGGCAAAAAAACATGAGTCGGTTAGTAAGTATGACAGAAATGTTAAATAAAGCATTGGAAGGTAAATATGCTGTAGGTCAATTCAACATCAATAACTTAGAATGGACACAAGCAGTATTGCAAGCAGCACAAGAAGAAAACTCTCCAGTAATTTTAGGTGTATCTGAAGGTGCAGCAAAATATATGGGAGGTCATTTGGTTGTTGCTTCAATGGTAAGTGCATTGTTAGAAACAATGGATATTACTGTTCCAGTTGCACTTCATTTAGACCATGGATCAAGTTACGAGAACTGTAAAGATGCAATCGACGCTGGATACTCTTCAGTTATGATTGACAATTCTAAGTTCCCAATCGATGAAAACATCGCTCAAACAATTCGCGTTGTTGAATACGCTCATTCAAAAGGTGCTTCAGTTGAAGCAGAAGTAGGTACTGTGGGTGGTACTGAAGATGGCGTAACAGGCGGAATCCAATACGCAGATCCTCAAGAATGTCTACGTATGGTAACAGAAGCAAAAATCGATGCTCTAGCAGCAGCTTTAGGTTCAGTTCACGGACCATACGAAGGTGAACCAAACCTTGGATTTGACGAAATGAAAGAAATCTCTGAATTAACACATGCACCATTAGTATTGCATGGTGGTTCAGGAATTCCACAACACCAAATCCAACAAGCAATCGAATACGGTCACAGCAAAATTAACGTAAACACAGAATGTCAACAAGTTTGGACAGCTGCAGTTCGCGAAAAATTAGCTAACGACTCTAAAGAATATGACCCACGTAAAATTATTGGGCCAGGAAAAGATGCAATCGTTAAATTGGTTAAAAATACAATGAATGTATTTGGATCAAGCCAAAAAGCGTAATAGCAACTATCCAAAAGCCGGGGCTTAGGCCCTGGTTTTTTTTTATTAATGATGAGTTTAAAGGGGAATTGTTATGTATACAAAAAATGATTTCATGGTGCAACTCGAAAACCTAGGTATTGATAGAAATGGTACTGTTTTAATTCATTCATCATATAAGAGTATCGGTGACGTCGACGGCGGACCAGATACCGTTTTGGATAGCTTTATTGAGTATATGAAGGATGGGCTACTTGTTTTGCCGACTCATACTTGGGCATACATTAAGGAAGATAATCCCGTTTTTTCTGTTGAAGATTCGAAGACAAATGTAGGCGTTTTAACGGAGTTGTTTCGTAAGCGTGACGGTGCTATTCGTTCATGGCATCCCACTCATTCGGTGGCTGCTATGGGTAAAGAAGCTAGTAGTTTTGTAGAAGGGGCAGAAACATTTGATACCCCTTGTGCAAGAGATTCTGTTTGGGGTAAATTGCTAGATCGCCAAGCCCAAATTGTTTTGTTGGGTGTCGACTTAACCAAAAATACTTATATTCATGGTATTGAAGAGTGGTTGAATGTACCGGGACGCATTTCTGATAGTCATCAGCAACTCTATAGCATTTCACCAGATGGTGTAAAACATTCCGTTCCTTCAAGGCGTCATATTGGACCATCTTGGTCTGAGCACTATTGGAAAGTAGACGACCTTCTCGTAGAAGAAGGTGCTATGACCATCGGTAAGTTCGGCGATGCAACCGTTCGAGTTTGTGATGCTGCGAAGTTATATGACGTTCTTGAACCAATGATTCGACATAACAGTGATTTATTTACTGAGAATAAACCTTTGACTGATGAAATGAGACATTTCTTTAAAAATAAATAAAAAAGGCGCCTTTCTGCTGGATAAATTGCGAAATCATAGCCAAGCATTGTCTTATTTTGTTAGAATAAGATAGCGAAAGCAAAGAGCGTTATAATAAGAGATAAATCATAAAGTGAGGTCTTTTCATGAAAAAGATAGTCATCAATGGTGATAGACCATTGAATGGAGAAGTCACCATCAGTGGTGCGAAAAATAGTACGGTTGCCCTTATTCCTGCATCAATTTTAGCAGATTCAGTGGTAACTCTTGAGGGGATCCCTGATATTCAAGATGTTCATTCTTTAATTGATATTTTACGTGATTTCAATGTTGAAGTGACTTTTGAAGCCGATCGTGGTGTCCTAACCATTGACCCATCAAACATGGTTTCTATTCCAATGCCAACTGGGAAAATTAAGAACTTAAGAGCATCCTATTACTTCATGGGAGCAGTTTTGTCTAAGTTTGGTGAAGGCGTTATTGGATTACCAGGTGGCTGTTATTTAGGGCCTCGTCCGATTGACCAACACATCAAGGGATTTGAAGCGCTTGGTGCTAATGTCCGCAATGAATTAGGGGCCATTTACTTAACAACACCAGAAGAAGGGTTAGTTGGCGATCGCATTTACTTGGATGTTGTTTCCATTGGCGCAACCATCAACACCATCTTAGCTGCCGTTAAGGCAAAGGGAAAAACCATTATTGAAAATGCTGCTAAGGAACCTGAAATTATTGATGTTTGTACCCTACTAAACAATATGGGTGCTAAAATCCGTGGGGCTGGTACTGACGTGATTCGAATTGAAGGTGTGAGTCGCCTAAGTGGTTGCCGTCATACCGTCATTCCTGACCGCATTGAAGCAGGGACCTATCTAGCTGCAGCTGCAGCGATGGGCGAACGTGTTCACGTGAAAAATGTGATCGTGGAGCACATCGAAGGTCTTGTTGCAAAAATGGAAGAAATGGGCGTTAAGATGGAAATTGGAGAAGATAGTATTCTTGTCCACAAATCAGATGATCTAACAATGACACATGTCAAAACATTACCTTACCCAGGCTTTGCAACTGACTTACAACAGCCACTAACCCCATTGATGCTGAAGGCTCATGGTGATGGCACGATTATCGATACCATTTACCCCAAACGAATCAACCATATTCCTGAACTTGTTCGCATGGGTGCCCGTGCAAAAGTAGAAAGTGACACCATTATTTTAACAGGACCAAATCAATTGACCGGTGTAGAAGTGAAAGCGACTGACTTGCGTGCGGGAGCTTGTCTTGTTATTGCCGGCTTGATGGCTAAGGGAACAACCACCATTTCAGGTGTTGAAAATATATTAAGAGGTTACGACAATATTATTGATAAACTAACAGCTTTAGGTGCAGACATTCAAATGATTGAAGACTAAAACTGTTGACTATAGAAGGAAAAGGAAGGTGGGTGACCACAAATGGAAGATATGTTATCCCTTCAAGAACTGGAACAGAAAACCTTGAAAGAGATTTATACCTATGCCAAGGAATATAAAATTCCTTATTATAGCCAGATGACCAAAAAAGAACTTGCCCATGCGGTGATTCGTGCTCAAGAAGAAAAACAAGGCTTCTTTATGACAGAAGGTGTTCTGGATATTATCTCTCAAGAGGGCTATGGCTTTTTGCGACCAATCAACTATTCGCCGAGCCAAGAAGATATTTATATATCGTCTTCCCAAATTCGCCGATTTGATTTGAGAAATGGTGACAAAGTAGGCGGTAAAGCGCGGCCACCCAAAGCATCTGAACGTTATTATGGACTAATGCAAGTTAATAGCGTGAATGGTAGAAACCCAGAAGAAGCTAAGGAACGCTCGCATTTCCCAGGCTTAACGCCTATTTATCCCGACAAAAAAATTGTCATTGAAACCAGTCAAAAAAATCTATCCAACCGCATGATTGATTTGATTTCGCCAATCGGCTTTGGTCAACGTGGCTTAATTGTCGCGCCACCTAAGGCAGGAAAGACAACCTTATTGAAGGCTATTGCCAATGGTATCAAGACCAATTATCCTGATGTCGAATTGATTATGCTCTTGATTGACGAGCGTCCAGAAGAAGTAACTGATATTGAAAGAAGTGTAGATGGTGACGTGGTTTATTCAACCTTTGACCAGCAACCATCTAACCATGTTCGCGTTAGTGAATTAGTTTTGGAACGTGCCATGCGTCTAGTCGAAGATAAACGCGATGTCGTTATTTTAATGGATAGTATTACCCGTCTTGCGCGTGCTTATAACTTAGTGATTCCGCCAAGTGGACGTACATTGAGCGGTGGGATTGATCCAGCTGCACTTTACCGGCCGAAACGCTTCTTTGGGGCGGCACGAAATATCGAGGATGGCGGGAGCTTGACTATTTTAGCAACGGCCCTTGTTGATACAGGTAGCCGCATGGACGATATGATTTACGAAGAGTTTAAGGGAACGGGGAACTCAGAGATTGTCTTATCGCGTGAATTGGCTGAGCGTCGTATTTTCCCGGCTATTGATATTAAGAAATCAGGAACGCGCCGTGAGGAATCGCTGCTGACGACCAAGGAAATGGAAGGCATTTGGAAGTTGCGTAAGACCATGCGTGGCGATGCCTTAGAATATACAGAAGAATTCTTGAAACAGTTACGTACGACTAAAAATAATGAGGAATTCTCAACCCGCATTTCTTTAATGAAATAATGATCCATGCTATGATGACTGTAGCATGATTTAAAGGAGAGATAGGAATGAGTCAAGATCAATACGAAGAAGTTGTTAACAACTTTATTGAAATTACAGCGCAAGACGTTGAAAACCGTTTAGCTAAAGGTGAAAAAACAATCCTATTTATTGGAAAACCAACCTGTCCATACTGTCAAAAGTTTGTACCGAAATTGGAAAATGTTCGCCAACAAAATGGCTTAACTGTCCACTACTTGAATAGCTTGAATACACCGAGTGATCCAGAATTGAAAGCATTACGCGATAAAATGACTGTGCCTTTGGTACCTCAAGTGGTTACGATTGATGGCGAAAATGCCTTTACAAACTTAAACATTGATAGTGGTGCTTCTGAAGAAAGACTAACAGAATTACTAGCTAACTAAATGGAAGAACCCCTTCTCGGCTGTGCCTAGAAGGGGTTCTTTGTGTCTAGATGGTAGATACAGCTCTAAAAATACGGCTGTAATTTACATTTGTTAGTCAAAATGTAAGATACAGCTAGTCATTGGGAGGCTGTATCTTACATATCAGCCATCCCATGTAAGATACAGACCAAAAAGAAGAGCTGTATCTTACAATGCTAACTCCCTAAACGACAAAAAGAGCTGAGACAATGCTGTCTCAGCTCTTTTGTTTGTGAAATTAAGCTTCTTCTGTTTCTGTTTTGAAACCGTATTTTTTGTTGAAACGACCAACGCGTCCTTCTGCTTGTGCAAATTTTTGACGGCCAGTATAGAACGGATGTGAATCAGATGAAATTTCAACACGGATTAATGGGTATGTATTTCCATCTTCCCATTCAACAGTTTCGCTAGAACCTTTAGTAGATCCTGACAAGAATTTAAAACCTGTTGTAGTATCCATGAAGACAACTTGTTGGTAACTTGGATGAATTTCTTGTTTCATTCTATTTTCTCTCCTTTATGCCCTGAGATATTTCCTAAATCAGAGTTGATTATTATACACGAATTGGTCACTCGCCCATAACATTAAGATAATACCACTACACATTCCAAAATGCAATGATTTTTAGAGGTAAAATAGTGCAATTAAAAAAACAGAAATGGACTTTGTTTGCGGATTATATATATGAAGGGAGTGTAAAGAATGACACTAATAAAACCAGTATCTGTTCGAACATTTGCACCAGCAGACGTTCACGAACCAACAATCCAAGCGGTATTAAATACAACAGTTGCTTGGGCAACAGCTTTAAAAACACTAAGATAAAAAATAAAGACGGTGCTGGGAATTTGTCCCGGCGCCGTCTTTTTATGTCTTGCTGTACCATACAGAATAAATAAAGGTGCTGTATCTTACATTTAGTAGCTGGAATGTAAGATACAGCGCTATAAAGTCCATTTGTATCTTACATTTAGACCTCCGAATGTAAGATACAGCCAATTTTTAGAAGCTGTATCGGATAAAAACTACTCAATCGGACCTAATAATAAACTTGCCCAGGCGTCGTGAAGCGATTCTTGGTCAGAAGGTTGGAACAATCCTGCGTAGACATCCCGCAACAAGCGAGATAGCTCGGTATCATTATAGTAAGAACGCCCGCCACTAGCACGAACCATCTCCTCGACCGCTTTGATAGAGGCTTCGACCGCTGTATTTTTAATAGCTGACAAACGCGGCAGCCAAAGGTTACCATGATCAGCGTCCTCTTCGATATCAGTTGCTAAAACATTAATTTGTGGTTGAACACTATCCAAAATGATGGCAGCTTCTGCAATCCGCCAGCGGATGTTTTTATCTTGATCATACGTTTTCCCTTGTGCAATGGATCGACGTTTCTTCACCGTTTCGATTCCCAACTCCAAGGCACGTTTTCCAATCCCGTGATAGGTTGCAGCTAGCAATAATTCGAAGTGAGAAAAAATCCCAAAGACAACCGGGTCAAAGCTTGGACCAGGCTTGACTGTTGTTAGAATTTGCTTACTGGTTGCGTAGGCACCATCTAATAAAACGCTATAGGATTGGGTACCACGCATACCTAACGTATCCCAATCTGGTTTGATTTTAATAGTTTCTGGATTTTTTTCGAGATAGGCAAACACAGATTGTGGCTGCTCGCCTTGGCTGTCCATGCCATAAGTGACCATCCGCGAACATTCGCCGACCATGGAAATGAAAACTTTGGGACCATAAAAGCGGTAGCCTCCGTCCTCGTTAGCTTTGGCTTCACAAATCGAGCCAAACAACACACGGTCATTCGCTGGTTCTGAAATTGCAAAGGAAAGTAAATGTCCTTCAGCAGCATCCCTTAAAATTTGTTCACCCTTCAGATTACCGTGCTTGACCATATGGCGAGCAACACCAACAATAATTTGGTGCATATTAATCCCCAGAGCTGTCGCAGGTGCTGCCATAGCTAGCCGTGTTTGCTCGTGAGCAATCTCTTTAAGATTAAGCCCGAAACCGCCATATTCTTTTGGAACAAATGCCTTATAATAGCCCGCTTCCTTTAAAGCCGCATAATCTTCATGAGGAAATGTATTTTCCTTATCATATTTTGCTGCGCGACTATGAATCGCCTCTAACAAATCATCACTTAAAAACATGAATCAACCTTCTTTCTATTTAGTCTAACATTACTTTATCACAACTTTATCACACTTCAGCTAGCTCTGTGATCAAGGCCTCTGCCTGCTTGCGCAAGCCCTCGTCCTCGTCCGCTAAGAAACGATTGAGGAGATCAACGCCGGAGGAAGGGAAAGATAAACGAAAATAGAGCAGTTGAACCTCAAGGGCAGCTAATGTGACTCGGCGATAGGCAAGCTTTGGGTGCTTGGTGAAATGTTCCAACCAACCCAACAACCACTCCTTGTCTTCCCAGTCTTCCACATGGAGCCATAACTCTTCCAAAAAGTCTGCATCGTCAACTAATAAAAAAGCGTGATTTGTTTCGTGACGCGTCAGTTTTCCTTCAAGAGGAATAGTCAGTTGATAAGGCTGTAGCATCTCTAAAAAACGTTGGAAATTAGGAGCGACAATTTGCCAATTATCAGTTTCAATATCTAAATGACGAATAGCAGGTTGGTTTTGGACATCTTGGTTAGCATAGTCAAAGGCAAATAATTGCTGCTCGTTGGCGCTAAAAATAACAAAGTAATCAGGGAAGTCATGGCGTTGCTGGTGAAGGATACTTGTTTCAGGATCGTGATGTAAACCGAAAATATAATGGATGAGACCGTAATCCAGACCGTCAGATGTTGGTTCAGGAGTAGGCAGCCACATATTTTGAAGATAGCCACCATTTTTTTCAGCTAATAAGTCCAAATAGGCTGCTGGCAAATCCTCCGTTGTTAAACGATTGGTTAGGGTGGCAGAATCAATTAGTAGTGGTCGGTTGATTCCCATGGGGCAATTGATGACTGTCATAAAATAACCTCCTTTTGTAAACGCTTGATAGGAATAGTGTAAACTATTTTTCAAAAATAGTGTATCCGTATAAGACAACTTTTCGACATTTTATCACTTTTGTCTTATAATAAAAATATTTAGGAGAATATTAAAGAAAACTTAGAGCTTTTATTTAAAAAAAGATATATGATTGTAATAATATTAACACGGATTTGATACCTACCTATTTTCAGAAGGTAGTACAATAAGTTCGGAAAGAAAGAAGAAGGGAGGATGTAAAGTGCCAAGTCAAGTTGTTTATATTTATTACGATACAGTTGGAAACAATGTACTAAGTAAAGGTATTGTTAATATCAATCAAAAAAGCTTACTAAAACGAACACCGAATAACCTGTTGTTGATTAAAAGTGATGGCAGTGTTGGTGACTACGATAACCATAGTGGTTTTCAAGTCATTAAAGGACAAGAGAATGTCAGAGCCTTTTTAGAAAATAGCCAATCAGCGGTTGCGCGGACAACATCATGGATTGATTTCACCAATCTGGAAATGCTACACCAATTAACCCCAGTTGAAATTTCTGAAATTCTATACCTGGCTCATGCACATAACTATTTACATTCGCCATTCTATTACAAATTGCAGAATAATTATATTTTTCTTTCATTGCCAAATGGCTTTAATAAAGTTTACTATCGCTATTTGGAAGAGTTTATTGATCAATTTGTTGGTTCTATCACCCAACGCATGACTAATAAGCTGAATGAGAAGAAACGATTTTTCCAAAAAGACAGAATAGCGGCGCCGTTCGCGATCACCAAAATGGACCAGTTGGCACTCGTTTTTCGAGAAGGTGTCTGTCTCTCTTTTCGTCAAATTATCATTAAAGATAACCTTTACCGTGTTCCAATTTTTATTGCTGAGGATAAATTATCCTTGGTTGACCGCTTGTTTGACGAGGATGAAGCAGTCGGTTACATCGAATACCATGCAGAAAAAGGGGAATGGACCCTTATCTATGATTTTGATTAGAGTCTGGCAAAAAAAGAGTGTCGGGCTCTTTTTATGATGTCATGGCTCTTTGTGATGTGATACAATGACCTATGAAAAAGATTTGAATATACCTATATTCAATGCTAAGGAGAAAAAGTATGAAAGTTTTTCTAATCTATGGAGGCAAAAGTGCGGAACATGATGTTTCAATCCTAACTGCCCACTCAATTGTAAAAGAAATTTATTATGATTATTATGACGTTGTTCCTGTTTACATCACTCGTAAAGGTGACTGGTTACAGGGTGAAACACTAAAAGCACCAGTAGCAGAGTCAGAATGGTTACGATTCACTGCTGGAGAAGCAGCTGTTATGGCTAGCGAAGAAGGTGCTACTTCTTATGGTAAGAAAATCAATCCTGGTGCTATCCAATCTGACGATGCCGTTATTTTCCCTGTTTTACATGGACCAAATGGTGAAGATGGAACAGTCCAAGGCTTATTTGAAGTATTAGATATGCCTTATGTTGGCTGTGGCGTCTTAGCTAGTGCAGCAGGAATGGACAAAATTGTCAGCAAGCAATTGTTCCAACAAGCAGGATTACCGCAAGTGCCTTATGTGCCAGTCTTTAAGTTTGATTGGGACAGCAACCAAGAAGCAACCTTTGTTCGCTGTGAAGGTTCACTCATTTATCCGATGTATGTGAAACCGGCAAACATGGGCTCAAGTGTTGGGATTACGAAAGCTAGCAACCGCGAAGAATTAACAGAGGCGATTAATAAAGCCTTCCTTTATGACCACCGTATTGTGGTTGAACAAGGCGTCGAAGCGCGTGAAATCGAAATTGCTATTTTAGGAAATGCCGATGTTCACACATCAGCTCCTGGTGAAATTGTTAAAACCACTGAATTTTATGACTATGAAGAAAAGTACATCAACAACTCTGTTGATTTACAAATTCCAGCAGAGCTACCAGAAGACTTGATTGCTAAGCTACAAGACTATGCTGCAACAGCCTTCCGTACCTTAGATGGTTCTGGTTTGAGCCGCTGTGATTTCTTTGTAACGAGCAACCATGAAATTTATTTAAATGAAGTCAATACTTTACCTGGCTTTACTAAATTCTCGATGTATCCACTACTATGGGAATACACAGGCTTGAAGTACAGCGATTTAGTTGAAGAACTGATCCAGCTTGCTTTAAAACGCCATGCTGAAAAAATTGATTTTACTGAACTAGACTAATAAAAAAGAATAGGTGCTGCCCTCTTTGAGAGGCGGCATTTTCTTTTATCACATCAGAAAGAAGGACGAGACATGAAGCCTATTCGTATTATAGACGTTGTAAAAGCTGTCCATGCCATTGATTATAGTTCACCTAACCGCTTTGCTGAAATCGAATCAGTTGTGTTCGATTCACGAAAAGCAACAGAAAATACCCTGTTTGTGCCACTGACAGAAGGCGAAACAGACGGTCATGATTACATTCAATCAGCCATTGCTAATGGAGCAACGGCTGCGCTTTGGAGCCGTCCAGAATCAGAAGCACCTGAAGGTATTGCCATTATTTTAGTTGATGACACCTTACAAGCTTTCCAAGATTTAGCAAAAGCTTATTTAGCGATGGTTAATCCGAAGGTGGTCGCTATCACTGGTAGCAATGGGAAAACAACGACTAAAGACATGACGGCAGCTGTGTTATCTGCTCGCTACCGCGTTCATAAAACAGCAGGTAACTATAACAATGATATTGGGTTACCAAGCACCATTTTAGATATGCCAGAAGACACAGAAGTTATTGTATTAGAAATGGGCATGTCAGGCTTTAACGAAATTTCTCGCTTGAGCAAAATCGCTCAGCCAGACGTGGCAGCTATTACTCTAATTGGTGAGAGTCATTTGGAGCACCTTGGTTCACGCCGAAATATTGCGAAAGCTAAGCTGGAAATTTTAGAAGGCTTGAAGGATGATGGTTTATTTATTTATCCGATCAACGAGCCGCTGATTCGTGAAGAAATGCCAATTGATGGCAGTTATAAAAAAGCGACTTTTGGTATTGATAAAACGGCTACTCTATTTGCTTACGGCATTGATAGTCACAAAGATCATACTAATTTTAAAGTGAATTTCGATGATACAGCTGAATTATCGATTCCAGTTTTAGGTGATTACAACGTTCAAAATGCCTTGATCGCTCTTTCAGTAGCCGCTTATTTTGACATCTCAATGATTGAAGTGAAAGCTTACTTAGAAAATTTCACACTGACTGAAAACCGCACACAATGGTTAGACGGTGTGAATGGGTCACATATTTTAAATGATGCTTATAATGCTAGTCCAACGGCTATGCGTGCTGTCTTAGATGCCTTTCGTCAAGTACCGCGTGAAGCGGAGGGACGTCGTATTGTTGTCTTAGGCGATATTCGTGAACTAGGTGACCAGTCTAAAGAACTTCATGAATCGTTGGCACCATCTTTGACACCGCACGACTTTGATTGCCTTTATTTATACGGTGAAGAAATGACTGCTTTGTTTGATGTTTTAAGCAATACCTACGAAGCAAGCGATATCCACCACTTTAGTGGCGATAAAGCACCGCTGATTACTGCTTTGAAAAAAGAGTTAAAGCAACATGATCAAGTTTTAATTAAATCAAGCTTCGGAACGGATTTACTTTCTGTCGTGAAAGAACTCCGCGTCGATTAAACCTGTGAGCAGCTCCTAAAAGGGCTGCTTTTTTGTTTCAAAGCTGAAACAAAAATCAAAGGCGAGACACTTGTCTCAATCCACTTCGAAAAGCTTTTTTGCCAGTATTGATATGCTAAAGTAAAGCTATGAAAACCTTATCAAAAAACGGAGGGAAAGAGATGACTCGAACAGGATTGAAGATTGTCACCATTGGCGGTGGCTCCAGCTATACACCCGAATTAATTGAAGGCTATATTATGAGGAAAGACCAATTACCGATTAAAGAAATTTGGTTGGTTGATATTGAAGAAGGACGCCACAAGCTAGAAATTGTAGGGGAGATGGCTAAACGCCAAATTCGTGCAGCCGGACTCGATTGGGAAGTCCACTTAACATTAGATCGCTTTGAGGCTTTGAAAGATGCAGACTTTGTTACAACGCAATTCCGGGTCGGTCTGCTCAATGCTCGGGTAAAGGATGAACGCATTCCTTTGTCCCACGGGGTTTTAGGTCAAGAAACCAATGGTGCCGGTGGAATCTTTAAGGCTTTTCGAACGATTCCAATTATTGGTCAAATTATTGCCGATATGAAGGTGCAATGTCCCGATGCATGGTTAATTAACTTTACCAATCCTGCTGGTATAGGTACATCAGGTGATATTGCTTCTTACGCGGCGCGTCAATTTGCCAACTTAGGTCTGAATGCCTTTCATATCCAAGATGCCAACTATCCCTTCCATTTGATGAGGACATCCGTTAACCATTTTTGAATCAGCAATGCTGTCGGAAATTATCCGTGGTGGCTTGAATTCAATTCCAAAGGGACAAACAGAAGCGGGTGTGTCGACGGGCTTAACTTACGCTCAAACATTATGGTATATCATTATTCCCCAAGCGCTTCGTGCGATGGTGCCACCGATTGTCAGTCAAATTGTATCCTTGATTAAAGATACGTCATTGGCAACGATTATTACCTTGCCAGAATTAACGCACCATGTACGTATTGTATACGGGCAAAATACCAATTATGTGATTCCGATGTTTCTTATGATGGGGTTAATGTATTGGATTGTCTGCTACTCGCTTTCTAAATTCTCCAAGCGCCTAGAGAAAACCATATAAAAAAGGTGCACAATATTGATTGGTTGATTTCAAAAGAAATGTCGGGCTGAAAGGCTCTAGATGCTTCTTTTTTATTTATTTAATAAGGTTCATAAGATTTAGATGAGGAAAATAGTTTTCAAAATGAGGCTAATAAATTTGTAAAATAGTGAAAACCATGCTATGATTACAGATGTTAAAAATCACGAGGAATAAAAGAGGGTTTTTCTTCATAGATGAACGAACAGACCGGCGACAAGTGTCCGGTTTAAAACGATAAGATATCTTTTGTATATAATTTGATATTTACCGACTAGAGGATTAAAAAAGGCTGGCGATTGTTGCTAAGCTTTTTTAAAAATTTTTTATAGGGTTAAAAAAGACTCTCCATTGTTTCTCAAAAATTAGGAGGAAACATGAAATTTTCAGAACTGGGATTATCTCCCGAACTATTAAAATCCGTTGAAGCTATGGGCTTTGAAGAAGCAACACCAATCCAGGAACAAACAATTCCGTTGGCACTAACAGGGCTTGACGTTATTGGTCAAGCACAAACAGGTACAGGTAAAACTGCTGCATTTGGTCTACCAATGCTTGAAAAAATCGACCGTAACAACCGCACTATTCAAGGGTTAGTAATTGCACCAACTCGTGAACTTGCTATCCAAACTCAAGAAGAGCTATACCGCCTAGGTCGCGAAAAACGTATTACCACACAAGTTGTTTACGGTGGAGCTGATATTAGCCGCCAAATTCGTGGCTTGAAAAATAATCCACACATCGTTGTTGGAACACCTGGTCGTCTATTAGACCTTATCCGTCGTAAAGCTCTTAAATTGCAAAATATCGAAACATTAGTTTTAGACGAAGCAGACGAAATGCTAAACATGGGCTTCTTGGAAGACATCGAAGCAATTATTTCGGAAACACCATCTGAAACTCGTCAAACACTATTGTTCTCAGCTACAATGCCACCTTCTATCAAACGTATCGGTGTACAATTTATGAAAAATCCTGAGCACGTTCAAATTAAAGCATCAGAAATGACTGCTAATTTGATCGATCAATATTTCGTTAAATGTAAAGATTTCGAGAAATTTGATAACATGACTCGTTTATTCGATGTTCAAAATCCAGAATTGACAATTATCTTCGGACGTACAAAACGTCGTGTTGATGAGTTAGCTAAAGGATTAGAACTACGTGGTTACCGCGCTGAAGGAATTCACGGTGACTTAACTCAGAAAAAACGTATGAGCGTTCTAAACGACTTCAAAAATGGGAATCTAGATATTCTTGTTGCGACTGACGTTGCAGCTCGTGGACTAGATATTTCTGGTGTTACTCACGTTTATAACTACGATATTCCTCAAGATCCAGAGAGCTATGTTCACCGTATTGGTCGTACAGGCCGTGCTGGTAAAGAAGGTATGTCAGTAACATTTGTTACACCAAACGAAATGGACTACCTACGTACAATTGAAAAATTAACACGTAAAGAAATGTCACCATTACGTCCACCTTCAGATAAAGAAGCAATGGTTGGACAATTGAAAAATGCGATTGATACAATCGAAGACATTATTAAGGATACAGAAGCTGATAAATACGATAATGCCATTAAACATTTATTGGACAAGTATACAGCAGAAGAATTAGCTGCAGCATTCCTTAAGAGCCAAACAAAAGAAGCGTCTGAAGTACCTGTAAATATCACTCCAGAACGTCCATTACCATCTCGTAAAGGTGGCAAAGGCGGTTACCGTGGTAAGAGCGGTGGCGGATATAAAGGTAAAGGCGGCGGCCGTTCTAATGACCGTCGTGACAGAGGCGACAGAAATGATAGAGGCGGCAACCGTTCACGTAACAATGAAGGTAGCAAAAACCGTTCAGGCGGCGGCAAACGTCGTGACGATCGCAAACGCGATGACCGTTCATCATCTGGTTATAAAGGCCAAAACAAAGGTAAAAAACCAGGATTTACAATTCGTAACAACGACTAATTAATGATAAAGAGGTCTCGAAAGAGGCCTCTTTTTTGTGCTTATTTTCTAGTTGTAAGATACAGCCTATTAAAGTTAGCTGTATCTCACATGACCGAGCTCTCGCTCCTATAGTAAATCAGATTTGTTCGCTAAAAATCCATTCGACAAGCCCAGCTCTGTCGTCTTATAATAAAACAGATGATAAAGGAGGGCTGAATATGAAAAAAATCATTCTATTAGCCAGTGTAATCATAGTAGGTATTTTTTTATATGGATTAACCACTCAAAACGATCAAATAGATGCTAGTCCCGAACTAATAACTGTGCCACCACTAGTGACAGACGAAGAAGAAGTCACTATTTGGATGGTAACCGATATTCACTATTTATCGCCGCTTTATTTTGATGATGGCGAGGCTTTTGGCAAAATGCAGGCCACATCAGCGGGGAAAGACTTAGCCAATATGCCAGCTATTATGGAAGCATTAGTTTGGCAAGTGGCAAAAGAGCAGCCCGATTTGTTGATTGTTAGTGGCGACTTGACCTTTAACGGTGAATATCAAAGTATGGTCGAACTAACGGATTATTTTAAACAAATAGAAGCAATCGGTACGCAAGTTGCTGTTATGCCGGGCAACCACGATATTCATAGCGGTTGGGCTCGTAAGTTTGAAGGCGATCAGATGACCGTTGTAGACCAAGTGACGCCGGCTGACTTCCAAGACTTATTTGCCGATTACGGCTATGACCTAGCAGTTTTCAAAGACCCAAACTCGCTCAGCTATATTTTTGAACCAAAAGCGGGCTATCCGATTTTAATGGTAGATACCAATGCCTATCCAGAAGAGAAAAGTAGTAAGGCTCCCGTCGCGGAAGGTAAAATCCGCCCCCAAACCTATGAGTGGCTGGACCGTTATTTCCAAATGGTAGAAGGTGAAAAAGAAGAGATCTATTTAGTAGGCCATCACCCACTCTTAAACCATAGCGGTAATGAAGGTAGTCGCTTAGTAATGGAAGAAGCTGATCAAGCAATCGATTATTTTATGAATCACCATATAAAAACAGCCTTTGCAGGACATATTCATGCTCAAAATATTAGCCAATTATTAACAGCTAACCAACCTTTTTATGAAATTGTAACGGGTGCCTTGTCTATTTTCCCTAATGCCATTGGTCAAATAAGGCTATCTAATGAAGAATTAGCATACGACCGTTTGACATTAGATGTTGAAGGATGGGCGAATGAGACAGCCCAAATTCAAGATGAATTGCTAAATTATTCTGAAACAAGCTACCAAATTTTTAAAGAAGACGGCGAGCTCTTAGCTCTGCAGCAAATGTTTGAAGAACAATGGTATGACGAGAGTTATGCGGAAGCAGTTATGGATTATGTTGGCCAAATGAATGTGCGCTATTTTTCCGGTGAAGATTATGTAGAAGATGACGCAGAAATAGCAGCCTATATCCAACATGACGGCTACCGAGTCATTCAAGAAAACAGCAACAATTTCTTAAAACGCTACAGCCAACAATTGTTAAAGGATACAAACTTGAATGATTTGAGTATTGTGATTCCCCATTAAATGGCTAGCTGACGTTAAGCAGCTGACTAGCTAAGAATGTATGGTAAAATAAACCCAGTGTATAAGAAGGGATGAACAAGTATGATTGTAGGTATTGGGCTCGATGTGACAGAGTTAGATCGTATCACAGCAGCATATGAGAAACGATCGACCTTTGCAGATCGCGTCTTAACAGATAATGAAAAAATGATTTTTAACCAGCTAAAAGGAAGCCGACAGATGGAGTTTTTAGCAGGGCGATTTGCAGCCAAGGAGGCTTTTTCAAAAGCCTATGGAACAGGGATTGGTAAATTGGGCTTTCGTGATATTGAAGTGCTGCCTGACGAAATAGGTAAGCCAGAGATCACAGCAGCACCATTTGAAGGCAACGCGTGGGTATCGATTTCCCATTCAACCAATATCGTGATTGCGCAAGTTATTTTAGAAAAGTAAGGAGAATTTTATGGTAAGAGGCGTGCACCGACCGACAGTGGCAACCATTGATTTAGGAGCCATTAAATCAAATATAAAAACAATACGAACACATATTAAAGCAGATAAAAAACTACTAGCAGTCGTTAAGGCAGATGGTTACGGCCATGGCGCTATCCCGATTGCTAACGCAGCTAAGGAAGCCGGCGTTGATGGCTTTTGTGTCGCTATTTTAGATGAGGCTTTGGAGCTTCGTGATAGCGGCTTTACAGAAGATTTCTTACTCGTTATGGGGATAACGGAACTCCGCGATGCTGCGTTGATGGCAGATCAAAATATTTCTGCGACCGTGTCTTCAACCGAGTGGCTAGAACAAGCCTTACCGCTCTTGAAACTACGTAAAACGGACAACCCGCTTCGGATCCATTTAGCCGTTGATACCGGTATGGGGCGTATAGGCCTACGAACAAAGCAAGACATCTTGGCTTTTGAAGCATTTTGTAACGACCATGATGAACTACTGCTAGAAGGAATCTTCACTCATTTTGCAACAGCAGATGGGGAGGACGACAGCCAAGTAGCTACTCAATATGAAACATTTAAAGAGCAGGTTGCTGCCTTGGAAAAGCGTCCAGAAATTGTTCATCTAGCAAACTCAGCCATGACCTTATGGCATGAAGACTTTGAAACGGATGCTGTTAGAATAGGAATCGCTATGTATGGTTACAACCCATCTGACAAAACAATCTCACTACCATATCCGCTAAAACCTGCCTTTAAACTTGAAACTGAATTGAGCTATGTGAAACAAATGCATGAGGGTGACACCATCAGTTATGGTGCCCGCTACCGTGCTTATGAAGGTGAATGGTTAGCGACGCTGCCAATTGGTTATGCAGATGGTTGGCGCCGTGATTTAGGCGGACAGACCTTATTGGTTGAAGGACACCCGTGTCCTGTTCGAGGCGTGATTTGTATGGACCAATGTATGATTAGTTTGCCGAAGGAATTCCCAATTGGCACAAAAGTAACCTTATTAGGTGAAAACCATGGCCAAGTCAATAGCCCCTCTGATATGGCAGTTGATATTGGTACGATTGGTTATGAAATTTTGTGTGGTATTAGCCACCGTGTTCCGAGACATTACATCGATAGTGAGTAAGGAAGGTGATGACTGTTGAAAATCTTGATTGTAGAAGATGATCGAACGATTTCAGGTATCTTGGCGTCTGAACTTGAAAAGTGGCACTATACGCCTTATCAGGTGACTGATTTTCAAACGATTTTAGAGCAATTTCAAGCAGAATAGCCACAACTTGTGTTAATGGATATTCAACTGCCCGCTTTCAATGGTTACCACTGGTGTCAGGAAATTCGAAAACTATCGCAAGTGCCGATTATTTTTATTTCCAGTCGCTCAGAAAATATGGATGTGGTGATGGCGATTCAAATGGGCGGCGATGATTACATTCAAAAACCATTTGATCTATCAGTAGTCCTTGCTAAAATTCAAGCTGTTTTGCGCCGGACTTATGATTTTAATGAATTGGATAATTTTTTAAAAGTAGGCGATGTTGTTTTGAGAAGTGGCGAATCGAAAGTGGTTTTCCACGACCACAGTATTGACCTGACACGCAATGAACTTAAAGTCATGGAGTTGCTGTTCCAACAAAAGAACCGCTATGTTTCTCGCGAAGATATTATGGTCCATTTGTGGGAAGATGAATCCTTTATTGATGACAATACGCTAGCCGTTTTAATCGCTCGTTTACGAAAAAAGTTAAAACAAGTGGGCTTAGACCAGTTTATTGTGACTAAAAAAGGATTGGGCTATTCGGTTCAGGAGGATGAGCAATGAAGAAGGGCCTAAAGTTAACAATTTTAAAAGCCTTTTGGCGTAGTATGCGGCCTGCTGTAGTTGTTTATTTAGTGGCACTCTTAAGCTTTGGCTTAGTTGCTTTTCTCACACGATTTTCATCATCATTTTTTTGGTATAGTAGCTTAGTTTTTACAGCTATCAATCTTGCTTATTTCACTTACCAAGCCATTGGTTACTACCGACACTACCAGTCTTTAGAGTCTTTAGACGTATCGCAACGTGCAGAATGGGAAGCTTTAGCCAAGGGGAACGACCCCATTGAATCGGTCTATCAAGCTAAGTTATTAGAATTAGCCGATCTGTATTACCGCGATATGCAAGCCAATCGGGAAGTCCAACAAGAACAATTGGATTATTTTACCTTGTGGCTTCATCAGATTAAAACGCCGATTGCAGCTATGAGTTTGTTAAACCAAGGTATGACGGATGCCCAGCAAAAACGTCAGTTTCAACAAGAACTGATTCGGGTAGAAGACTATACTCACATGGCGCTCAGCTACCTCAAGCTATCCGAACACAGTCAGGAGCTGGATTTAGGCGTCGTTGATGTCGACCTAGTGGTTAAAAAAGTGATTAAAAAGTATGCCGTCTTGTTTATTTATAATCAGGTTCAACTGGATTATCAGCCCTTAAATTTAAAGGTTGTCAGTGATGGCAAATGGTTAGAAGTTTTAGTTGAATTAATTATTTCAAACAGTTTAAAATATGCCACGCAAGGAAAACTTCATATTTATAAAGAAGGCCAGACACTGGTCTTTTGGGATAATGGGATGGGAATTAGCAGCCAAGATTTACCTAAGATTTTTGAAAAGGGCTATAGTGGGACAAATGGTAGGTTGACGGAAAAATCAACCGGACTAGGTCTCTTTTTATCGAAACGCATTTGCCAGCGATTGGGTCATTCGATTAAGGTTGAATCAGCGCTTGGCGATTATACGCGTGTGAGTGTGACGCTTGACCAAGAAAACCTCTCTTTATACGACTAACAGTGGAAGCTTACAAAAATGTAAGGTTCCACTTTTTGATTGTAAGGATAGGTACAGGCTAAAAAAGATAAAATCGCATAGACTATAAGGGAGGAGGAATGAAGATGACATTCTTAGAAGTAAAACACTTAAAAAAAGTATACCGTGCGAAACAAAGTTTAAAAGGAACCGAGGCACTATCTGACGTTAATTTTTCAGTTGAAAAAGGTGAATTTATCTCAATTATGGGTGAATCGGGTTCAGGAAAAACAACTCTTTTAAATATTCTATCGACATTAGACCGCCCAACAGAGGGTGAAGTTTATTTAGACGGTCAACCGATTTCTCACATTAAAGACAAAGAGATTTCTCGTTTCCGCCGCGATACGTTAGGCTTTGTTTTCCAAGACTTTAACTTACTCGACACTTTTAACTTAAAAGACAATATTTTCTTGCCACTTGTATTATCATCGACAGCAGTTAGTGAAATGGAAAGTCGCTTACAACCACTGGCTAAGCGTTTAGGAATTGAAAATCAATTGGAAAACTTCCCTTATGAAGTGTCTGGTGGACAAAAGCAACGTGCAGCTGTGGCGCGTGCCCTCATTACCGAGCCAAAGATACTACTAGCCGATGAGCCAACGGGCGCCTTAGATTCAAAGGCTTCTCAAAATTTATTAGAGACCTTTGAAGAAATCAATCAAGCTGGTCAAACGATTGTGATGGTGACCCATAGTGTGCAAGCTGCCAGTCATTCAAATCGTGTTTTATTTATTCGAGATGGGGTTGTTTACCATGAAGTTTACAGAGGAGATTCAAGCCCTGAAGCATTTCATGATAAAATCGCCCAATCCATGTTAGTGGTGACTAATCGAGGTGAGCACAATGCGCTTTAGTTATTTTTATAAAATGGCTGTTCGCAATATTAAGGCTAACCGCCAGCTCTATGTGCCCTATATGGTGTCGGCAGTCGCAACAGTCGGCATGTTTTTACAAATGATGACAGTGATGAGCAACGATTTTTCGCAATTTAGAGGTGGCAATGCGGTCAAGGAAATGCTGTCATTTGGGAGTATCGTTATCGCCATCTTCTCAGTTATTTTCTTGCTCTACGCAAATAGTTTTTTGATTAAGAAACGAAAGAAGGAAATTGGCCTTTATGGGATTTTGGGACTAGAGAAAAAACACGTTGCTAAAATTCTGTTTGTTGAAACGATTCTCGTCACTCTAGCGACGCTTGCTTTAGGAACAGTTGTTGGACTGGTGTTTGGCCGACTCTGTTTCTTCCTATTAAATTATCTCTTACGGATGCCGGCTGAAATGGCTTATCATTTCCACTGGCCCAACTTGTTACTAACGATCGGATTATTTATGGCTATCTTCCTATTGGCTTATTTGTATAATGTGAGCCAAGTGACCTTTTCGAATCCTATTCATTTATTGAAGGGGCAAAAAGAGGGAGAGAAAGAGCCTAAAAGTAACCTATTTCTCTTTCTATTAGGACTAGTAACATTAGGGGCGGGTTATTTTATATCCGTAACGATATCGGATCCATTGGCTGCGCTGATTCAGTTTTTCCTAGCGGTACTATTAGTAATCATTGGTACCTATTTATTATTCACCTCGGGATCAATCTTTATTTTAAAAGCCATGAAGAAAAACAAAAAAATCTACTACCAGCCTCGCGGATTTATTTCAATCTCAGGTATGCTCTACCGTATGAAACAAAATGCTGCAGGGTTGGCTAATATTACGATTTTGTCTTGTATGGTGATGATTGCTTTGGGGACGACGGTGTCTATATATGTGGGAGCTGAAACAGTCTTGGCTAGTCGCTACCCAACAGATAATGCCGCGACGATTTATTACGATGAAGAAATTTCTGTTCCTGCTATTGAAGCGGATATGGCAACAGCTATTGATATGATTGTTGCTGAAAAAGAGGATTTAGAGATTACTGATTTTAAGAGTTATCCTTATGCGAATATTTTTGGATACCTGATAGATGGGCGTTTTGAAGGCTCTAGAAGTTTTGCGTCTGATATTAAGACACTTGTTTTAGTAGCACTAGACGATTTTAATGCGATGGAAGGATTAAACTTAACTTTGTCAGCGAACCAAGTCTATATTCATGAAAAAATTGATTATCCAGTTGATAGTCATCTTGATTTAGCAGGTATTGACTTTGAGGTTTTACGTTTTAATGATTCTGTAGAGTCCTTTGGTTTAGACCAAGACTTCGGTATGAGTTTATTCGTCATCTTACCAAACCGTCAAGCTGTTGACCAAGTGGTTCAAGCCTATCAAGTGGATGACTCAACATCGGTAAGTGTGTCTGGCTTGGTTCAATGGAATACAACAGGTGATGACCAACAAAAAGCGGCCTACGCTGACCGTTTGCGCCCACTCCTTGAAACGGTTGAGATTATTGTTCGGTATGAAACGCGTCAAGAAGGTCGCGCAGAATGGTTTGCTATGAATGGTAGTTTCCTATTTTTAGGTATTTTCTTGAGTCTACTTTTCATGCTAGGAACCATTTTGATTACTTATTTCAAACAGATTTCTGAAGGTTATGATGACAGAGAACGATTCCAGATTATGCAGAAAGTCGGATTGGATAAAGACATGATTCGTAGCACCAGTCGTAGCCAAGTGGTTTGGATGTTCATGTTGCCTGTCATTGTCGCAACTATCCATATCGCATTTGCCTATCCGATGGTTCATAAATTACTCTTTATCTTTGGTGTCACATCTCATGTGACCTTGCTGAGTTGTTTGGCAGTCGTTATCGTAGCATTCAGCCTTCTTTACTGGCTGATTTACCGTCTGACGGCACGCATTTACTATTCAATTGTTCAATAAGGTTAGGGAGGCAGCTGCTAAATCAAGCAGTTGCCTATTATCTTCTTTATAACCTAAGCTATCGAGACGTTCAAGAAATCCTATATGATCGTGGCATTAACGTTTCTCATACGACGATTTATCTTTGGGTACAAGAATACGGCAAACTACTCTATCAAATTTGGAAAAAGAAAAATAAACAGTCCTTTTATTCGTGGAAAATGGACGAAACCTATATTAAAATTAAAGGGAAATGGCATTATTTGTATCGAGCCATCGATGCAGATGGTTTAACCTTGGATATTTGGTTACGTAAAAAAACGGAATACACAAGCAGCGTATGCTTTTCTTAAACGATTAGTCAAACAATTTGGAGAACCAAAGGTTCTAGTAACGGATAAAGCACCCTCTATTAAGAGTGCCTTCAGAAAGCTTCAGAAAAATGGACTGTATATAACAACAGAACATCGAACAATCAAGTATCTGAATAATCTGATTGAACAAGACCATCGTCCAATTAAGCGAAGAAACAAATTTTACCAAAGTTTGCGAACAGCCTCAACCACGATTAAAGGCATGGAAGCGATTCGAGGAATTTATAAAAAAAGCCGAAAAGAAGGGTCTCTTTTTGGCTTTTCCGTCTGTACAGAAATCAAAGGACTATTAGGAATCCCTGCTTAAATAAGAATCATCTTGAAAAACTAATGACCTTTTTGAGACTTTGCAACAGAACCCATTGGTTTGTGTAAACGCAAAGAAACGGCGGCTCTGAAAATCAAAGCCACCGTTTCATAGGCGTGAAAATATGTCTGCTGTACGACGGCTTTTTTCTTTTGCCGTCGTGCGGCAGATTATTGCTTATGGAATTGTTTTTCTATCACATTACTGTTATAAGTACAACAAGTATACCAAGCACAATTCGATACCAACCAAACACCTTAAAATCATGTTTTTTGATAAAGTTCATTAGGAATTTAATTACTAAGACAGATACCGCAAATGCCACAGCCATACCGAGAACAAGAGCGAGCAGTTCTGCACTTGTAAAATCAAACCCGAATTTTAACAGCTTAAAAGCACTTGCTCCAAGCATAGTAGGTACTGCGAGGAAAAAAGTAAACTCTGCTGCTGCCACTCGTGAAACTCCTATGAGTAAAGCACCTATAATCGTTGCTCCCGACCGTGATGTGCCGGGTATAAGTGATAACACTTGAAATGCCCCTATCAAGATTGCTGTTTTATAGCTGATGTCAGAAAGTGCCATAGTAGTAGGAGTACGCTTTTTATTCCAATTTTCTATGAGAATGAATAACAAACCATAAAAGATTAACATGATTGAAATCACAATGGGGGTTTGGAGGTAAGCATCCAAATAATCATCAAATAAAATCCCCATAATACCTGACGGTATACAAGCCACTGCAACCTTGAACCACAACGAGAAAGTATCCTTTTTAACAAGTGGCTGCGATTTATCCTTTAGCTGAAATGGAAACATCTTGTTCCAAAACATTACAACCACTGCGAGTATAGCTCCAAGTTGAATAACAACAAAAAACATTTCTTTAAATGCTTCGCTCATATTAAGTGTGATAAATTTGTCCGCAAGAATCATATGTCCTGTGCTGCTGATAGGTAGCCACTCAGTAATACCCTCAACAATTCCAAGAAAAATAACTTTTAAAATTTCTATAAAATCAAGTACCATTATTTCAAATCCTCCTTTTTAAAATGATGAAAGGTCATAAGAAAACCAACTGCTGATACAAGAATAATAATAGATACAGACAGCAGTGTAGGATAGCCGGTACTCTGAAGTTTACCCTGCACCAAGAAATAGGTGGCTGTCCACGGATACAACGCTCCCCATTCTTGATTTGAAAGTGCGGCACTTCCCATGACAATCACGGCAGAGCCAATCATCGGGGCGACAAATCCTTTTGTTTTCATAGCAACAAACACAAAAGGAGAAACTGTTAAAAACATCAGGATACTGCCAAACAAAAACTTGGGGAGCCATACTATTGCCACTAGTAAGCTATATCCCTCCAATGTAAAGACAGCGTGATATAGCCCACAAGCGATAAATATACCTGCCCATGTTACAAGGGTGAGCATAACAATCCAAAGAAGCAGGGTGCAAAATTTTCCAATTAATAGTTTTGTCCTTGAAATGGGTATGGGCAATATGGTTTTGAGTGTGCTTTCTGTGTACTCTCTGCTAAACAAGTAAGCTGCAATTGCCACATATATCATAATGTTTACCAGCAGCATGATATACAGTACACTGTCGCTGTATATGTCAGACAAGGTAAAGATAATCTCCGGCTTATCAAAATGTGTTTGCAAGGCTTCTATTAACATCAAAAGTGGGGTAGATAATACCCCTGCCACACTAATTAGCACCATTTTTGAACGCTTTAGTTTTAATAATTCACAAGAAATAAGATTAAGCAATACCGCCACCTCCAATCAGTTTAGAAAAGTAGTCCTCTAAGTTTTCCTCACTATCATCTATCCTTGTCACGAGCAGTCCATTTCGTGCAAATTCTCGATTGATTTCTCCAACACTTTGGCTAAAGTCATAAATTCTCACCGTACCGTCCTGCACTGTAAAATCCGTCATGTGGTAGTGGCTTTCTAAAATCTTTCCAGCTATCTCACTGTCAGATAAATCAAATTGAATGTATTTTCGATTCCTTTTGTGAAGCTCGGATATATTCACTTCCTCTACTAAATGCCCCTCGTGCATAACGCCGATAATATCTGCTATCTGTTCAATCTCGCTTAAAACATGGCTTGAGATAAAAATGGTAATGCCATGATTGTGACTAAGTTCAGATAAAAATGAGCGTATTTCAACTATTCCAATGGGGTCAAGTCCGTTAATCGGTTCGTCAAGTATTAAAAGCTCCGGCTCGTGCATAATGGCGGCGGCAATACCAAGCCGTTGCTTCATTCCGAGGGAATAATCGGAAAAGACTTTTCTTTTCTCTTTATGCAGCCCCACAACTTCAAGAGCTTTTTCTACTCCACTTTTAGATACTCCCCCTCGCAGTTTAGCGAGAATTTGCAAATTCTCATACCCTGTTAAATTACTGTAAAATCCCGGTGTTTCGATAATAGAGCCTACTTTGCTATAAAGGGTATGGATATTTTCCTTATAGTTTGTGCCAAACAAGCGTACCGTTCCATCCGTTGGGAGAGCAAGCTGCAACATCATTTTCATTGCTGTGGTTTTGCCTGCTCCGTTTCTGCCGAGCAAACCATAAATTTTGCCCGTTGGCACATGAAGATTGACCTTATCGACAACGGTGGCTGTTCCGTATCGCTTCGTAAGATTTTCTGTTTCAATGATATAATCCATATTTGATTTTCCTTTCCGTTGGTTGCTGTTCTTGTTTTCACTGACCACAATTTTATTATCACAGGAGCTATATCAAAAGCCAAGAAACCTACCGTCACATCGCCTACATCTATCATGTCAACATGAAAAAAAGCCCCGACACTTATCGTGTCAGAGCCTATTTCAAGGGATTTATATCGTTTTTACTTTGTTCCGTTCTGCTTAATCCAAACAACTATTTTTGCGACAAACAGCAGAAACATAAGTGCTGTTATATATGGTTCTCTTGCTGCTGCTAAGAAACAGATAGCCAAAGCAGTGAGTCCAAGGGAGCATTTTGTAGCAATGCCGCCCCATGTTTCTTTATCTAAATGGGTAAGTATTATTTTAGCAATCCCTATTACAATCAAGGCGGCAAAAGCACTCCAGTAGACTGCAAGATTGAATGGTGTGGTGGCTGTAAATGATAGTAGATTGACCGCATAAACATAACCGCCAACAGAGTTTCCATATAACGGAAGAAATATAAACGCAACTGCCATCATATCCAATATTCCATAAATATAGTTGTAAATCTTTTTCAAGTTGGAACGATTTTCAGTTTCGGCAAGTGTAATCAGTTCTTCGCCCGATAGTAGTTCATCTATGGTCACAGAAAAGAATTTAGAAATACACTTGAGCGACTCAATGTTAGGGTAACCCTTGCCGCTTTCCCATTTTGAAATGGCTGTTCTTGATACATATAATTGCTCCGCAAGTTGTTCCTGCGTTAAGTTCTTTCCAGTCCTAAGCTGTTGTAGCTTTTCATTAAATTCCATGATTCTCCTCCTGTTTGTTCCTTGTTTTCATACGTCCATCAACGGGTTTTTCTGCATCTTTTGGTATCATCCATGCACGACCAAATTTTTCAGTTCCGTCAATGCGATTTTCCTCACATAATTTTTGTATCCGTCTTTCCGATATGCCCCATTTTTCAGAAGCGGCTTTCACAGAAATGTAATCCATAATATCAACTTCCTTTCGCAAAGAGTATATAATTATTATATACGGAATGACGAATAATAGCAAGTTTCTCTCCACTAATACGAAATTATACACTACTAAACATAAAATCATACTTCGTTCAAATATCATCACCCGAAATGTACAATGATATAGGGTGATATTAAAATGTACCAAGATGAAAGAAAACTTGATTTTAAGCCGTTAGGTATAGCGATAAAAAAAGCTCGGGAAGCAAAAGGGTGGACACAGGAATATCTTGCCCAACTGGTAGACCTTACGCCACGCTCTATTATGGGTTCTGTTGCAAAGTTTCCGATAAGCTCATTTTGAGGTAAAATAATTGAAAAAGATAGCTTGGAGGAATGAAGATGACTCAGTTCAAAGGAAAACAATTTCAAAAAGACGTGATTATCGTAGCCGTCGGCTACTATCTTCGGTACAACCTGAGTTATCGTGAAGTGCAGGAAATTCTGTATGACCGAGGAATTCACGTTTGTCACACCACAATTTACCGTTGGGTGCAAGAATACGGAAAGATTCTTTATCAAATTTGGAAAAAGAAAAACAAACAGTCCTTTTATTCATGGAAAATGGACGAGACTTATATCAAAATTAAAGGAAAGTGGCATTATTTATATCGCGCTATCGATGTAGATGGCTTAACCTTAGATATCTGGTTACGTAAAAAAACGGAATACACAAGCAGCGTATGCTTTTCTTAAACGATTAGTCAAACAATTTGGTGAACCAAGAGTTCTCGTTACGGATAAAGCACCATCTATTAAGAGCGCCTTCAAAAAGTTGAAAGAACAGGGATTTTATCAAGCAACGGAACATCGTACCGTTAAATATCTGAATAATTTGATTGAACAAGACCACCGCCCAATCAAACGACGCAATAAATTCTATCGAAGTTTACGCACGGCCTCTACCACGATTAAAGGTATGGAAACCATTCGAGGACTATATAAAAAAAGTCGAAAAGAGTGCCTTCTTTTCGACTTTTCGGTCTGCACGGAAATCAAGGTATTGTTGGGAATTCCGGCATAAACCCAAGACTGGGTAAAACATTTGTGTTTTATTTTACAACTTTGCAACAGAACCCTCCTGCTTATCGTCCTATATTTCGGATTTAAGTTGGCAATTAGGTTTATGTTTTCAACTGGAGCATTTCTTTTTCGAATAGTTTTAGGACTACTTTCGTTTACATTTATGCTAGCTATTATCGGTTGGGTAGTCATGTTTATTGAGAAAATTTTCTAATCACAAAAAACGTCCTATATTATCTATAGGGCGTTTTTGTAGCGTATTCTAAGCTCATTTCAGATGAATGAATGGATAATTTATTCATGCTTAGGATATTCAGATAGGCTCTATATTACATAAAAAATTAATAGTGAAGTTACAAAATAGTCATATATGACTATTTTGTAAGAATTTAAATTATATATGCTACAATAAAGGTGTAGGCGTTATTATTTTTTTGGTAAAAGTAGGGAAAGGAGGATAGTGGTTTATTTTAAATTGTGATTAATCAGTATATCTGTGTGCCAGATCTATCAATTTTTTCTAAAAAATCATTTAAATATGGAGGTAATAAACATGAAGTTGTCAAAAACTATAATTATAAGTTCTATTGTTACATTAGTAGCGGCACCAATTTTAACAACACCAGTGACAGTATCTGCAACTCAAAATGATTTAGAAAGTACCTACAGTACTTTTGAAGACTTTAATGATAATATAACTAATTTTGAACTTGTTAGCCAAAGTGATTCGGAAATAGTTTATAACTATTCTCAAAATAATACAGATTATCAAACAATTGAAGAAATTGACTTTGAATCTGGTGAAGTAAACAGTACCACTTATGAAATAAATGATTCTACCAAATCTATAACGGTATCTACAGTTAAAACGGAGTTAATAGATAACTCTTTACATCAAGAAGGAATTTTTAACGGTGAGGAATTTAGTCAAGTAATTGAGTTGGGAGAAGCTAAAGAAGATATTGGGAAAAAATCAGAGAATGGGCTAGTTACCCCTGCTATGGATAGTACTTGGGAATACTTAAAGACATTTAAAACAAATACATACATAAAAGGCTTAAGTGTGGGAGCAATTGCACTAGCAATTTCAAAGGTACTTAGTGCTATTCCAAATATATATACGCAAATATCAGCTTACTTAATCGACGTTGCAGCTTTAGCCTATTCTATGAATCTAACATACGTATATAATTCTGAAGATGTGTATAGAATTTTTGATTATTCTACTCCTGTTCCTACCATAATGGGTGAAATGGTGATTATAAAGCAGTACTCCAATAGTAGCAGAACAAGCTTGCTGGGACAAAAAACAGTCTATTATTATTGATGTAATACTTAAATATAGGAGGAAATTAATGAATGAAAAAAATTTAATATCATCCTGGGAAGAAGGCGTCTTGAAAGTCATTATTCTCATTTTAATTATTTTAAGCAAAAATTCTTTTCCTACCAGTAATAATTTTTTAATAACTATTATTGGTATTCTAATATACACGGTTTGTTGGTTACTTATGTATTCAATAAAAAAAAAATAACCCCACAACTAATATAAATCATTATGTAATTTTATATAGATCCTATGAACATAGTTGATATTTCATTAGTTGAATAAAAACAGCAGATTGTGCTACAATATAAACGAAAAGGAGATACGCTGTAACGTATCCCCTCAAGCAGAACCGTTAAAGACGGTGACTGAATTAAATAGATTAAAAATAATCATCTTAACCGATCAAAGTTAAAAGATGATTATTTTTTTTTGTTAAATTTCAGTATCTCGACAACCAACGTAGCGAGTAGAATCGCTAGCGTTAATGCTTCATATACTGTCAAAGCTATTCCTTTCCAGGAGTACAGCCATTGGTTCTGTTGCAAAGTTTTAAAATCTGCTTCAAATAAGGTAGAATGATAGAAAAAGATAGTGGGAGGAATAACGATGAATCATTTTAAAGGGAAACAATTTCAACAGGATGTGATTATTGTAGCCGTTGGCTATTATCTTCGTTATAACCTAAGCTATCGAGACGTTCAAGAAATCCTATATGATCGTGGCATTAACGTTTCTCATACGACGATTTATCTTTGGGTACAAGAATACGGCAAACTACTCCATCAAATTTGGAAAAAGAAAAATAAACAGTCCTTTTATTCGTGGAAAATGGACGAAACCTATATTAAAATTAAAGGGGAATGGCATTATTTGTATCGAGCCATCGATGCAGATGGTTTAACCTTGGATATTTGGTTACGTAAAAAACGGAATACACAAGCAGCGTATGCTTTTCTTAAACGATTAGTCAAACAATTTGGTGAACCAAGAGTTCTCGTTACGGATAAAGCACCATCTATTAAGAGCGCCTTCAAGAAGTTGAAAGAACAGGGATTTTATCAAGCAACGGAACATCGTACCGTTAAATATCTGAATAATTTGATTGAACAAGACCACCGCCCAATCAAACGACGCAATAAATTCTATCGAAGTTTACGCACGGCCTCTACCACGATTAAAGGCATGGAAACCATTCGAGGACTATATAAAAAAGTCGAAAAGAAGGCACTCTTTTCGACTTTTCGGTCTGCACGGAAATCAAGGTATTGTTGGGAATTCCGGCATAAACCCAAGACTGGGTAAAACATTTGTATTTTATTTTACAACTTTGCAACAGAACCCCTTTTTTTGATACAGCCCTAAAAAATAGTTTGAACCTCTCTTTATTCGAAAAATGCTTCATTTTAGCCTATACTCAAGTTAAGTAAGTCAATAAAAGAAAGGAAGATAATAATGACTGTTGAAATAAATAAGGTAAAGCAACCCATAGCTGATCATTCCAGCCAACTCGTTCACTTAACGGATCAAACGATGGAAGAGCGAAAGCAAGCTCTCTTAAATCGGATGGGGGAACGAGGATTGTCTGCCCTCGTTATTTATGCCGATAAGGAGCACGGCAGTAACTTTGAATACTTAACCGGTTTTATCCCACGTTTTGAGGAAGGACTGCAAATTCTCAACCAAGATGGCTCATCCACTCTCATCCTAGGAAATGAGAACTACAATAAGGTACGCTATTCCCGTACACCATCGGAAGGAAAAAAATGTAGCCTCTTTTCGTTACCTAACCAACCGATGCAAGAGGTGAGCGAGCTGGACAACTTATTAGCAGACACAACCATTGATACCAGTCAAAAAGTAGGACTAGTCGGCTGGAAATTAATTCCGACAATGACCGATCAGTATGACCTGCCGCATTTTATCGTCAATGCCTTAGAAAACCGTATTGGAAAAGAAAACTTGGTGAATGCTACTGGCTTGTATATTGATCCGGCCTACGGTGCCCGTGTAACTAATAATGCTAATGAAATTGCTCACTATGAATATGGTTCATCACTAGCGTCAGATGCAGTTTTGGATGCGATGAACCAGCTAAGTGTAGGGAAAAGTGAAACGGAAATTGGCCAATTGCTAACGAAAGAAGGCCAGTATCAAACAGTAGTCACGATTGCGGCATTTGGCCAACGGTTTTTAAATGCCAATCTTTATCCGTTAGATAAGCCATTAAAGTTGTCAGATAAAGTTGCCTTAACGGTTGCTTATCGTGGGGGATTGTCTAGTCGGTCAGGTTATGCGGTAGAAACAAACGAGCAGATGGAATCAATTGATCCGGCTTATTTGGAAGAAGTTGTTAAACCTTATTTTGCAGCCTACCACTATTGGTTAACGACCATTCGAATTGGGCAAAAGGGTGGCGACTTCTTCAAACAATTTAATGATTTTTACCCTCAATCAAACTATGGCTGGGAATTGTGCCCAGGTCATTTAACGGCTAACGAAGAGTGGTTGTCGTCACCATTTTACCCAGGGTCAAAAGCGACTGTTCAATCGGGTATGATTTTCCAAGTAGATTTTATTCCATCCCAAGCTGGTCACAATGGCGTCTCAGCTGAAAGTACTGTCGCCATAGCAGACGAGGACTTGCGCCATAACATTCAAGAAGATTATCCAGAACTATGGGAAAGAATTCAAGAGCGTCGCAACTACTTAAAAACAGAGTTGAATATTCAATTATCAGAAGAGTTATTACCCTTAGCGAGTACGTTAGCTTACTACCGTCCCTTCTTCTTAAATAAAGATCTAGCTCTAACCATTCAATAAGCATCTTGTTCCTCTCTTGTGAGTGTGGTAAACTAGTCAGGCTTGCAAACGAGTGAGCACGTGGTTCGTTGACCATCCCACGTAAAAAAACTAGGAGGAGAGGAAATTATGAAAACAAGAAGAATGGTAACCAATACCATCGTAGCGGCCTTATATATAGCCATGACCGGCATTTTCTCATTTATGTCTTTTGGGGCAGTCCAATTTAGGCTATCGGAAATGTTGAATCATCTATTTGGCTACCACCGCTCATATCGATATGGCGTGTTGGCAGGTGTGTTTATTTCAAACCTTATATTTTCAACACTAGGAGTCTGGGATCTTATCTTTGGATTTGGCCAGACATTAATTGCTTTCTTTATTTTAGATAAGCTATTTAAACCGGGTGATTCTGAAATGAAACGGATGATGTTAACCACTATTGTCTTTACAGCCACTATGGTATTTGTCGCAGTTGAATTGTATTTTGTATTAGGGCTACCGTTTTGGTTTAGCTTCCTAACAACTGCCTTTGGTGAAGTTGTCGTGTTACTTGTTTCTGCCCCACTAATGACTTATTTGAATAAGTTGATTGGGTTTGCAGAACGTATGAATGCATAAGTAAAGAAACCATGCGCATTCGTCAGCATGGTTTTAGTTGTATCAAGACAAACATTTAGACTATGATAGAGAAGACAAAAGGAACCGAGGGGGGAGTAGAATGGAACTACTTGTATTGACAGTTGGACCCATTGAAGAAAATTGTTATTTTTTAATCGATGATAATCGTGAGACGCTTATTTTTGATCCGGGTGCTGAAGCAGATGAAATTATGGCCGTTGTTGAGAGTAATAACTTGAAACCAATTGCTATTGCCTTAACCCACGCCCACTATGATCATATTGGTGCTTTGAACCAAGTGCGCGATGCTTACGACATTCCGGTTTACCAAAGCTCAATTGAAAAAGACTGGCTAGTAAATCCAATGTTAAATGGCTCGGGCAGACATCCTGAAATAGGCGATATTATCATCGATAAGCCAGCTGACGTCTACTTAGATATAATGGGAACTCATACGATCGGAACATTTACCTTTGAATTGCAACACATTCCCGGTCACTCACCAGGAAGCTTAGTTTATCTTTTTAAAGAGAACGGCTTTGCGATTGTTGGTGATGTGATTTTTCAAGGAAGTATTGGTCGAACAGACTTCCCGGGATACGGTAATCAGGAGAGCCTCTTAAAGGGGATTCGTGAGCACATTATGCCACTACCAGTTGAAATGGTCTTATTCCCTGGTCATGGTAACCCAACAACTGTACAAGCAGAACTAGAAACCAACCCATTCTTAAAGAACTAATCAAAAACAGTGCCCTCCTAAAAAAAGGAGACGCACTGTTTTTTAGTGATATGATTATTCTGATCTTAAATCTTCAATCGAAATGACGCTGTAGTCCTGACGTTCTAAGGATTGAACAATCGTTTTAAGTTGTTCTTTTGTCGCGCTAGCAGGCAATGTCACGAGGACTCGGCGTAGGACATCATCGCGTGTCGCGTCCAATGTTAAGATGTTAGCGATACTAGATGTCTTGTTAATGATTTTTGTAATTTGGTACAGATCACCTTTACGGCTCGGTGCTACAACAGTTAATACATAACTACCCATATCTACACTCCACGCTTGTGACAGCATATTTAACAAGCTACTGTGGGTCAAGATACCGAAGAATGTATTGTCTTTATTTAGAACAGCGATATAAGGTAATTCTTTAATCGTAAAGAAGACCTTAAAGAATGAGCTGTCAATTGAAATAAACTTTGTCGCATTTTTTAATAGGTGAGTGACTGGTAAAGACATATCTCCGCCATTTGCCTTGTGACGATAGATGTGCATTTTATAAATATTTCCTCTGAAAAGAGTACCAGTCTCGTCAAGAATCGGTACACAGCGGAAACCGGATTCTTCCAAGATGTCGATTGCCTCTTGAAGAGTCGCCGATTCCTTTACCACCGTAAGATCTCTTTTTGCAATGGCAAGCGAACGAATAAGCATGAGTATTTCCTCCTAATTATGAATAAATAATTATACCAGTAAAATCATAACACTAAAATGAGAAAATGCAATGCAAAAAATATGAAATAAAAAACAGATAAACATCTTTATAACAACTAAATAAGCGCTTACGTAATTATTTTTTAAATTAAAATAATTAAAAAAAAATGATAGAAACAGCGAAGGTGATAGTTCACGAATAATAAAAAAATCCTTGATTTTTTGCGCAAATTTGACTATCATAAAAATAAAATAGAGATATTGTATCTTAAATTTATAATCAAAGAGGAGAAAAGAAATATGAACGCAGACCCCGAGGCCCAGAGTTTTTTAATGAATATTTTGGTCGTCATCATTTTAACCGTAATAAATGCTTTTTTTGCATCCGCAGAACTAGCTTATGTATCAATCAATCGCCAGAAAATCGAAAATATGGCGGATGAAGGAGACAAAACAGCGAAACGAGTGCTAAAATTACTGGAAGAGCCGGACGATTTCCTAGCAACGATTCAAGTTGCCATTACCCTAGCAGGATTCTTCAACAGTGCTTCCGCATCATCTAACTTTGTTCCTTATTTAGAGCCTTTGTTAGGTAGCATCTCAGGATGGCAAACCATTGCTACGATTATTATTACAATTCTATTATCATACATTACACTTGTACTAGGTGAACTTTATCCAAAGCAAATCGCCTTGCAAATGCCAGAAGAACTGGCGCGAATGACATCAGGAACCATCTCTGTCGTTAAAGTTGTAGTAAAACCATTCGTATGGTTGTTATCCGCTTCAACTAACATTTTGAAAAAGTTATCACCAATTGATTTTTCAAAACAAGAAGAAAAGTTAACACGTGATGAAATGAGACAGATTTTGGCACAGAGTCGTGGACAGGGTGCAATTGACCCATCAGAATTTACAATGATGGAAGGTGTGTTATCCTTAGACACGCGTTTGGCTCGTGAATTAATGGTGCCACGTACGGATACCTTAATGCTTGATTTAGAAGATGACCTTTCTGAAAACTTGGAAATTATATTAAATAGTCCTTATTCACGTATGCCGGTTTATGAAGGCGATAAGGATGAAGTAATTGGTGTCCTTCATATGAAGAATGTCCTCAAAGCTTCAAAAGAAGTAGGTTTTGATCAACTCAATTTAAGAAGTTTAGTAAATGAGCCATTGTTTGTGCCAGCAACGATTTTTATTGATGACCTTTTAGTAGAGTTTCGGAAACTACAAACCCATATGGCAATCTTAAAGGATGAGTATGGTGGTGTAGAAGGGATTGTTACACTAGAAGATGTCTTAGAAGAGATTGTTGGTGACATTGAAGATGAGTATGACGAAATTCAGCGTCTATCACGCAAGATGGACGATAAAAATTATATTATTAGCGGTAAAATGACCTTGCAGAAATTCAATCAGCTTTTTAAAACAGAGTTATCATCCAACGAAGTGGATACAATCGGTGGCTTGATGATTGAAGAAATCGGTTATTTCCCAGCTGACAATGAACGCGTGACTGTTCGCATCAATGGCTTTATGCTGACAACAGCCCGTGTTGAGAGTGGCCGTGTTTTATCGGTTCACTTGGAACATGTTGCTGAAGAAGACGATGAGCAAGATAAAACTGAGGAAGAATAAACGACCAATCCAGCCTATGTCGCCCTGATGCGCAATAGGTTGGATTGATTTTTTGAGGAGATAAGAGTCATGAAGAAAAATGAAATGATGGATCGACCAATTGTTAAAGAAGAGATTGTCGATTTCATGCGTAAAGAGTTAAAACCATTTACAGGGAAATTAGGTGACATTGAAGCCTATGCCAATGAGAGACGGATTCCGATTATCCCTCACGAAACAGCTGTTTTTTTAAATATGATTGTTGGCCAAATTAAGCCACAACATATTCTAGAAATCGGAACAGCGATTGGATTCTCAGGAAGTTTGATGGCGCAGCATATTGGTAAAGACGGACACTTGACGACTATTGACCGTTTTGACATTATGATTGAACGCGCAAAAGCAAACTTTGAAAGAATGGGCTTAAAAGATCAAGTTACCTTACTAGAAGGTGACGCTGCTGATATTTTGCCGACCTTAACTGGTCCCTATGATTTTATTTTCATGGATAGTGCCAAAGCTAAGTATTATGAGTTTCTTCCTTATTGTATGGATGTCTTAAAGGTAGGCGGTATGTTAGTCATTGATGACGTCTTCCAAGGCGGAACAATTTTAGATGATGAAAAAGAAATTCCTAAGCGCGTGCGTAAAATCCATCGTCGATTGAATAAATTAATGGAGACTGTTCTTAATCATCCAGCCCTTGAAACATCTGTCGTGCCGTTAGGTGATGGCTTGCTGATGATTGTTAAAAAAGAAGAGTATGATTTTTCATATATTATAGAAGAAGTGAATCAATAGAAGGATAGGTATCGCGCCTCATCCTTCTTTTTTATATGAAAAAAGTATGTGTTTTTCATAAATTTGAGCAAAAATATAGCCAAAGGCATTATTTTGCGTTACAATAAGCAAAGAAATCCACAATGTAATCAAAATGTAACATAACAGTAATAAATTGTAAGAAATAGAGAAATGGAGGGTTTCTGTTGAAAAAGAAATCATTAGTCGTGGTGGGAATCAGTGTATTGGCAGTTGTTCTCATCGCATATATCGGTGGCGGCATTTATTTTAAAGATCATTTCTTACCACAAACTAAAGTCGGTAAGATTAGTATAGCAGGTGACACTGTTGAAGAAGCAAACCGTAAGTTTGCTAAAGACCTGCACAGCCAGACCATCACCATTACCGAAAACGGTGAAACATTAACGAGTATCACACCATTAGAATTGGAAGCAAGCGTTGATATTAGCGCCTATTTAAAAACAGTTAAACAAGAGCAAGGAAACTGGATTTGGCCGATTAAGGCTTTCCAAGACAAAAATTTAGAAACAAGCCAAGCAACATTTGATTACAATGAAGAAGCTTTGAACAACTTACTTGCTTCTTTGGATTTAGATAGTAAAGAACGTGCTGCCTCTCAAAATGCCAAGGTAGTAACTGAGGCTGGAAATTTCGTCATTCAAGACGAGGTTCAAGGCACACAAGTTGATATTGAGGCGCTCAAAGCAAGTTTACTAGCTGCTTTTTCTGAAGGAAAAGAAACAGTTACAATTGAAGAAGCTTATATTAAGCCAACTTTAACAGCAGACAGCGAAGAATTAACAACCATCATCGATCGTCTAGAGGACTTAGCAAGTACAGTAATTACTTATAAAATCGCTGGTCAAGAAGAAGTGGTACCAGTTGAGCAAATTAGAAGCTGGATGAGTATCGACGCTGAAGGCAATCCCGTTGTTGATCAAGCTGCAGCAGAAGCTTACTTAGACCAGTTGCATGATAAATATGCAACCCATGATAAGACACGCACATTTAATAGTACGAATCGTGGAACAGTTGAAATCCCACCGGGTACATATGGTTGGTCAATTGGAACAATTGCCGAAGCAGAGAGTCTTGTCCAATATGTCCTAGCTGGTAAAGATGTAACGGTTGAACCAGAAATTAATGGAACAGGCTACCACGCTGACGGTACAGATATTGGCAATTCTTATGTAGAAATCGATTTACAAGCGCAAGTGATGTATATGTACAAAGATGGTGCACGGGTATTTGAATCACCGATTGTATCCGGTCATGCAACAACACCAACACCAGTTGGCGTATTCTATGCTTGGAATAAAGAAGAAAATGCGACACTTGTGGGCTATAACCCACGTCGCGGTAATGACTATGCCCAGCCTGTTAACTACTGGGTTCCGGTTGATTGGAATGGTGTAGGGATTCACGATGCCAACTGGCAAACATCATTTGCATCTGATCAATGGGCAGCTAACGGATCAAACGGTTGTATTAATACACCACCTGGAGCAATGACGAAATTCTTCCAACTTGTAGAAGTAGGTATGCCAGTTATAATGTTTTAATTATAAAAAAGCTGGGATTTTATCTCAGCTTTTCATGTATTGATGATTAATCAGTTTCCACTCAAGCGATTGTAGCGCTTTCAAAAAGGGCTTTGCACTTGTTAATTTTCCCATGTATAATTAGAGAGAATATAAAGGTCGAGTAAACCCTTTAAGGAGATAAAAAGCTTATGAAAAAGATATTAGTAGTAGATGACGAAAAGCCAATTTCAGATATTATCAACTTCAATCTTGCCAAAGATGGCTTTGAAGTTCATACCGCATTTGACGGAGAAGAAGCCGTTGAGAAGTTTGCGGAAGTAAATCCCGATTTAATTCTATTAGATTTAATGTTACCGAAGATGGATGGCCTAGAAGTATGCCGTCAAATTAGAAAGACAAGCGAAGTGCCGATTATTATGCTGACTGCAAAAGACTCGGAAATTGATAAAGTTCTTGGCCTAGAATTAGGGGCAGATGATTACATCACAAAACCTTTCTCAAACCGTGAGCTTGTTGCTCGTGTAAAAGCGAACTTGCGTCGTGTTAGTGCAGCACCAGTTGTTGAACCAGAAGAAGAAAAAAGCAATGACATTCACATTGGTGCGATCACCATTCATGAGGACGCCTATGTTGTTTCTAAACGTGGCGAAGAAATTGAACTGACCCACCGTGAGTTTGAATTATTACATTACCTTGCCAAACATATTGGTCAAGTGATGACACGCGAACATTTACTTCAAACGGTTTGGGGTTATGACTACTTTGGTGACGTTCGTACAGTTGATGTAACCGTTCGTCGTCTTCGTGAAAAAATTGAAGATACACCAAGTCATCCAACATGGTTGATTACTCGTAGAGGAGTAGGTTACTTCTTGAAAAATCCAGACCAGGAGTAATAAAACATGAATAAAAAAATTAAATGGTTTCAATCCATTCACTTTAAGATACCAATGCTGTTTATTTTTCTGCTATTGGTATCTTTACAAATTATTGGGGCGTATTTTATTCGCCAGCTCGAAACAGAATTGATTAATAACTTTGATAATCAGATGAGTTTGAATATCCGTTTTTTGGAAAACTCGCTAACACCAATCTTGGAGGATGAAGACCAAGATACAACGGAGAGTTTAATCCAAAATATCCTGCGTGATTATATCGGTGGGGATTTTTTGGAAATTCAAGTCGTTGATGATCAAGGTTATATTTTGGGTACAAATGACCAGACGAGACAAGCGGTGGTGGGCCTAAAGTCAACTGACCGTGATGTTCAACAAGCACTCTTGTTGGAAAGTAATCGTAAATACCAATACTTGGATGAAGATAAAAACAGCCGAGTATTAAAAAATGTTTCACCAATTTTCTCATCCAGTAACTCTGGTGAAATTATTGGTGTTGTTATGATGGAATCAAATATTGAAACGGTCTACTCACAAATTCGTGATGTCGTGACCATTTTCTTAAATGCCTCCTTCTTTGCTATTGCTATTACCATTACCTTGGCCTTTGTTATATCGAGAGGGATTACCAAACCTATTTCAGAAATGAGAAGCCAAACCATGAGTATTGCTCAAGGTGATTATTCGGGCAAGGTTCGCATTTACGGAGATGACGAGTTGGGTCAGTTGGCAGATACCATTAATGACTTGTCCTTAAAGGTAAGGGATGCCCAAGAAACAACCGAATCAGAACGTCAACGCTTGGATAGTGTTTTGAAACATATGTCTGATGGGGTTATTGCAACTGATCGTCGTGGTAAGGTTATGATTATTAATAATCGTGCATCGGAATTGCTAGGCTTGCCCCAAGAAGATGCTGTCGGTAAGTCAATTATGAAGGTATTGAAATTAGGAAGGGAGTTTACTTTCCGTCAATTACTAGAAACTAAGGAAGAACTCATTCTTCATATTCCTGAAGAAGAAGAGAAAGATGAGAGTATCCTCCAAGGTGAATTCTCCATTATCCAGCGTGAAACAGGCTTTATTAGCGGCTTAGTCTGCGTTCTAACGGATATTACCGAGCAAGAAAAAGTGGAACAAGAACGTCGTAACTTCGTATCCAATGTTTCTCATGAACTGCGGACACCACTAACCAGTGTAAAGAGTTATACGGAAGCCTTGCAAGATGGTTTTTGGAAAGATGAAGATGTGGCGCCGAACTTCCTGCAAGTTATTTCAACTGAAACCGACCGGATGATTCGGATGGTAACCGATTTACTTCATCTATCCAGAATGGACCAAGGAAATATGCAGCTAGAGCTAGAATACGTAAGTATGAACGACCTCTTTACGCATATTTTGGACCGCTTTGACATGATGTTGCTATCTGAAGCTTACCGAGAGAAGAACTATAAAATTGTTAGAGACTTTACCCAACGGACATTGTGGGTAGAGATTGACCAAGATAAAATAACACAAGTGATTGATAATATTATGAATAATGCCATTAAATATTCGCCAGACGGTGGCTCTGTGACCTGTCGGTTGATGGAAACCCATAACAGTGTTGTTCTTAGCGTGACGGATGAAGGAATGGGTATTCCACCTAAAGACTTGAACCACATCTTTGAACGCTTCTATCGGGTTGATAAGGCGCGTGCTCGGTCAATGGGAGGAACTGGTTTAGGATTGGCTATTTCTAGAGAAGTTCTTGGTCTCCATGGTGGCCGTATTTGGGCAACGAGTGTGGAAAATAAAGGGTCAACCTTCTTTATTTCCTTGCCGTATGAATCATTTGACGATGAGGAGGAGTGGGAATGAAACAAACTGAATCAAATCGAGTGACAATCCTCCTGTATGGTATGGTTGTGTTGAGTTTGATTTTAACGTGGCGAATACTCAGTGTGCCATCTAATAATTCGAGTATGCAGACGATTAGCACGACTCAACTATCAACCTCAACCGCAACATCGGTAAAAAATATTGAAGATATTTTCGCCCCTTATCAAATGTTGGTTCATACGAGCTCGAGTACCTTTATCACACAAAATGAAACAGTGGTCGGTCAAGCCAATGACTTTTTAGCCAAATGGAAAATGAGCAGCCCGCGTTTTGAATCAGTTTATTCTGATGAGCTGTTCCGTGAATTGGTGTTAGAGCTAAATAAAGTTGAAATTAAGTTTCCTGCTTCAATTCTTTTGGGATTAATTTCCCGTTATTTTGAAAATCTATCTGAAGATATGTATGGTGAAACCATTTCCCGGATTTTGATTCCTACTGATAAATCGGAATCAATTTATTTAGTAGATGACCACAATAAACATGTGTATACAGCTAGAAGACCTGAAACAGCGATGGATGATTTAGTTGCTATTTATATGGAAAATAAAAATTCCTTTGCTTTAGCAGATGCCTTTGGTTTTGAAAATGGCATTAAATTCTTACCGCGTGATTCCTTTGAATTAAAACGCATTGTTTATCTTGTTGAAAAGCAGCCCAACAGTTTTTTCATTAACGAGTTATTTGATGATACGACTGAGTTGCGGGATGACAGTAGTGAATTTTATACAGCTTACAGTGATAATATTTCCAAGCTACAAATTCATAAGGAAACCGGTATTCTCTCTTATTTGAGAAATAGCTTGGATCAAGTGGAGAGCTCCTCATACCAACAGATTCGTGACAGTTTCCATGCCTTAAAATTTATTGATACGTGGACACGTGTCACTTATTTTAATGGCTATGATGAAGAAAGTGGTGAGATTACTTACTACCGCTATATGAATGGTTATCCGATTATGAATAGCTCTGACCGTGGTTTAATTAGAATAACGATGTCTAATACGCGTCCTGTTGAAATTCAATATCCAACTGAAGTGATTCAAACACCTTTAGAAGACCGAGAAGAGTTAGTTGTGTTACCTAGTGGCGTTGATGTTATTGATCGTTTGACAAAGGCAGGCTACCTATTTAATGACATCCAATCAGTCCGTGTAGGTTACGGGTGGAAGAGCAGTGAGGAAAGTAGTCGGATTGCCGAATTAACGCCCGCCTGGTATGTCAAAATGAATGATACTTGGCGGACAGTTGATGCGTGGCTGAAGTCGTTAGAGGAAGGTGAAAACGTTGGATTATAAACGAATACAAACCACCTTAATCATCGTTTTCTCTATTTTAAATATCTATTTAATTACCGTTTTACTGGAAAAAAACGATGAGCTTAATTTCGGTGATCCCAGTACCTCGGTAAACTTGGAAGAAGGGATGCGGAATGATAGTATCCAAGCCGATGAACTCAGCAATGTGCAGCAGCAAATACCCGTCATCAAAACCGAAAAAGATAATTATTTAGAAGAAAACATGAAAAATTTGTCTAATCAGACGACTCAAATGGAAGATGGCAAGCTAATCAGTGTGCTGACCGAAGCCATTGAGTTAGATATGGCTGGTGCAGGAACGATACTAGACAAACTAGCCCCTCTGTTGAAATTTATGTCAGATGGTAATGTTTTAAAGGCTGAAGAGTATACGTATTTTTCTTACCAACCAATCAACCAACGGATTATTTTTGTGCAAAAGCATAACAACATTCCCATTACAGATGGGACAGCTTCATTGATTTTCTACATTAATTCAGATGGTGAAGTGAGTTCCTATGACCAGACACATGTTGGTGCTTCAGAAGCACAAGGGAAGGACCGGACTGTTATTTCAGAAAAGGCAGCGATTGAATCGCTCTATTTGAACAATCAGATTCCGAATAATTCTAAGGTGACTAATATTACCTTATCTTATTTCCAAACCTTAAATTTGAATGACATGAATATTTACAGCCCAATGTGGTATGTAGAGATTGTCCGTGAAAATATACCGATTCAAATCAAACGTGTGGATGCTTTAACGGGAAGTGTGATTACTGCGCCTGTTATGGTAGAACCTGAAGCCGATCCAGCTTCTCAAAGCTCAAATGGAGCAGAGGTGTCGGAGGCAGACGTGGCAGATGGATTCCAGAATTTAAAAGCCATTGAAGCCTTTATGAATGAAACCATGATTGATGTGGAAGCAGCAAACGAACGGGTTTATATTGAAAGAGATGAATAAAGAAGGAGAGGCTGAGAGGCCTCTTTTTTTTATAGACTAGGGGGATTATAAGTTCAGCCATCAATGTCTAGCTCCCAAGTCCTGGCCTACTGAAAAAAAGATAAATTTGCCCCATTGCGCGCTTCGCTGCTCATTCAGGGTCAAATTTCCTATTTTTTCATAGGCCAAGGCGGACTTGTCCGCTTTTCTTAAGAATTAAGATCTTCTTACTGATTTTTCTCTTCAGATGCGTTAAACTAGTGAAGACATTGGAGGGAATGTAAGTGATAGAGTTAGATCAAACAAATCAATTTCGTGTGAGTATGTTGGCTAGTGGTAGTTCGGGCAACTGCACTTATATTGAAACACCAGAAAGAAAAATACTCGTTGACTGCGGATTAAGCGGTAAAAAAATTCAACAACTGATGGCAGGGATTGGACGAGACCTGGCTGATGTCGATAGTATTTTAGTGACACATGAACACCGCGACCACGTTCACGGCCTAGGTGTTTTAGCACGAAAATATGATATTGATATCTATGCCAATGAAGCCACTTGGCGCGCCATGCCAGATGCAGTTGGGAAAATAAAAGTCGAACAAAAGCATATCTTTGAAATGGGCGAAGTTATGACACTCGGTGACGTTGATATTCAAAGCTTTGGCGTCTCTCATGATGCAGCAGCGCCTCAATTTTATTCATTCCATTATGAAAACAAACAGTTTGCCATGCTGACCGATACAGGTTATGTCAGTGATCGTTTGCGAGCATTATTACGTAACGCTGACGCTTACTTGATTGAAAGCAATCATGATTTGGAACTCCTTCGCATGGGAAGGTATCCATGGTCCCTCAAACAACGTATACTCGGAGATGAAGGTCACTTATCGAATGATGACGGTGCACTTGCGGTGGCAGAAATGCTGGGGGATAAGACCAAACGGATTTACCTTGGTCACCTGAGCCGTGATAATAATATTAAACAGTTGGCACACGAAACGGCAGTTGGTATTCTAGGTTCAAAAGGCCTGGGTGTCAACGAGGCTTTTCACGTTTACGATACAGATCCAGACCAACCAACAGAACTTTTTACAGTGTAAGCAAGCAGGAGAGGCTCCTAATAGGCCTAACTCCTGCTTTTTTGCTATAATAAGAGGTAAGAGAGAATAAAAATACCTAAATTCTTCATATTTTTTTCAAAAAGAAAATCTATAATTTCTTTGAGAAGATAACTAAGAGGATGTGAGCATATGGACAAGAATGAATGGGAAAACAAAGATCCAGAAGATGTATTTAGAACGGAAGAACAAGAAGCAGAATTTGAAGAAGTGACAGATAAAAAAGAGGAAAGGAGAGAGCGAATGAGACAGCAACAAACCAGTCGTCAACCGCAACAAGAGCCAAAGATAAAAAAACAGTCCACCATTAAAAGTGGTATTTTTGGAGGGTTAATTGGGGGAGCTACAGTTGCGTTACTGGGTACGGGCGTACTAGTAGGCAGTGGCATTGTAGACCTTAATCAAACTGGGCAAACACCCACAGAATCGACAACGATCGTTGATGAAGAGACGGGCGTTAAAACAACTACCATTAATGTGGATGTGCAAACAGGTACGACACAAGCAGTAGAGACTGTTCAAGAAGCGGTTGTATCGGTTATTAATTTGGTCGAAAGTTCAGGCAATTTATTTGGTTTTACGATTCCACAATCTGAAACAGCTGAAAGTGACCTGGTGACTAATGGAACAGGTAGTGGGGTTGTCTACAAAGTTGAAGGCGATTTGGCCTATGTGGTAACTAATAATCACGTGATTGATGGTGCCGACGCACTCGAAGTCATGATGAAAGATGGTACTAAAAAAGAAGCCCAAGTAGTCGGTAGCGACGTCTGGACTGACTTGGCTGTTTTGACGATTCCAGCTGAAGATATTGGCGTGCTTGCTGAGTTCGGAAACTCTGATAACTTGAATGTTGGCGAGCCAGCTATTGCGATTGGTTCACCACTCGGAACAGAATTTGCAACATCGGTTACACAAGGGATTATTTCTGCAACAGAACGGACGGTTGAAACGGATATTGACGGCGACGGCGTAGTCGATTGGGACGTAACAGCTATTCAAACCGATGCATCCATTAACCCAGGGAACTCTGGTGGTGCCTTGATTAACATTACCGGACAAGTCATTGGAATCAACTCAATGAAGATTGCTGATTCCAATGTTGAAGGAATGGGCTTTGCCATTCCAAGTAATGATGTTGTTCATATTATTAGCGAGTTGGAACAACATGGTGAAGTCATCCGTCCTGTTCTAGGTGTTAGCATGCTAGACTTGACGCAAGTTTCTGTTTCTCAACAACAAGCTATTCTGAAAGTGCCAGCTGACGTGACGTCAGGTGTTGTCGTTGCTGATGTTCAACCAGTTTCTGCCGCAGAAGCAGCAGGGATTGAGCAATACGATATTATTGTTGAGATTGCCGGCGAAGAAGTTAATAACATGGTTGAGCTGAGAAAAGTTCTCTATAGTTTAGAAGTTGGTAGCACAGTCAGCATTTCCTTCTACCGAGATGGCGAATTGCAGACACTGGATGTCACCCTGACCGATGGACAAGCCCGACTTTAATTAAAGGATTCAATAAGCAGGTTGAGATACACTCAGCCTGCTTATTTTTTATGCCTCATGTGCGATACAGCTCGTAAAAATGAGCTGTATCTACTATTTAAAAATAGTCATGTCAAAAATCAGCCTAGTTCATTATAATAATAGAAAGAGGTGACCATTTTGCAGACATATACATTGGCGATTTGTGAGAATGAGTTGATTCAAGCCAAATTTATTCAAAAAATATTAGCAGACTATGCGGCCGAGCGTGGTATTCAGTTTCATTTACCTATTTTTGAAAGTGCGGAAGCATTTTTATTTGAATACGCAGAAAATAAGGCTGTCGATTTACTTTTTCTCGATATTCAAATGGAAGAGCTGGATGGTGTTGCTTTAGCCGAAAAAATTCGCGAGACAGTAGACCAATTAAAAATTGTCTTTATTACCGGAATGACAGAACGTATCGGCGAAGGCTACCGTGTTTCTGCTAGCGACTTTTTAATTAAACCCGTCAAAAAAGACCAGCTTTATGCCGTATTGGATCGGGTGCTGACGACCATCCCCAAGGAAGAAGCGGTTATCATTTTACCGATTGAGGATGAACAAGTAAAACTCCCACTATCTAGCCTAATTTGTGCAGAAATCGTCGGTAAAGAACTAGTCATAACCACCACAACTAGCACTTATAGCCTTAAAACAAGTATGCAGGATTTTATGAAGCAGTTAGACAACAAGCAATTTATTCAAACAAACCGAAACTGGCTAATTAACTGCCAGCATATTGAACGTGTAAAAAAGTCAGAAGTAATCATGGCTAATGAGCTGGTCATTCCGATTTCGAGAAGGAACTCAAAAGACGTGGCTCAAGCCTTCATTTCTTACTTTAGGAAGGATGCCCAATGACTAAAATAGAACTTATTTTAATGCTACTTGTTGTGCTCCTGATTGTATTAACGATAACCCTTTATTTTCTTCAGAAAAAACGCCAAGAGCAGTTGGTCGAAACGCAAACCGATATGCTTAAACAGCATGCAGAAGAAGTTGAAAATATTTATCGGCAGATGAGGGGCTGGCGCCACGACTATAAGAATCATATCCAGTCGATGAAGGCCTATTTAGAACTAGATCAATTACCCCAATTGGAGAATTATTTAGCTGATTTGGATGAAGATCTAGTAACTATTGATTTATCCATTCGTACGGGCAACGTTATGGCAGATGCGATTTTAAATAGTAAGTTATCCCTCGCTGAAGCGCGCGACATTCAATTAAATGTCACTGCCGAAATCCCTTCAAATTTAGCTGTTAGTAATGTGGATTTAGGGGTGTTGATTGGTAATTTGCTGTCCAATGCGATAGAAGGCTGTTTGACCATTGAAGATGCGGACGAACGCTTTATCCGGGTTTATATTACGGTGATGAAACAGCAACTCTATATTTCTGTTACCAATAGTATGAATCAAGTGTTGAAAAAAATAGCTGGTGGTTATTCAACAACAAAAACAGGTAAAGAGCACGGTTTTGGCTTAAAGAGAATTGATCAAACAGCGAAAAAATATAACGGTTATGTCAATCGCCAGCATGAAGAAGGCGTGTTTGCGACAGAGATTCTTTTACCCCTTTAACCACTCATACCCAAAAAATGACCGTTCAAGGTCATTTTTTAATTTAAGCGAGAATTGTTGGTAAACTATAGCAGAGGTGAGAGAAATGGAAGAAACACAAACATATTCTGTTTTACAAAATGTGACTTACTTATATAAAAAAATGTGGCGGGAAGGGCCTAAACATATTATTAGCTTCGTTTTGAGAGCTATTGCCGATATGTTACTGCCACTATTAACATCAGCAACTATTGCCCTAATCATTTCGATTGTCAGTGGTAACCAAAGCTGGAATCAGGCACAACTTATTTTTTACGCCTTACTTGCTTTAACGGCTGTTTGTATGATTATTTCAGAGACGATGAGCAATTATGAAAATTCAGGCGGGAACATGTTTCGAGTTTCGAACATGATGGGACTTAGTCGCAAGTTATTGTATTTGCCTTTCCAAAAATTAGAGCAACCTGAAAATATCAGTAAGCTTCAAAAGGCAGGCGAGCCTACTCAGAATAATAATGGTGCTTTCCAAAAAATATTTACGGTATCCTATCATTTTTTAAGAGATAGTTTAGGATTGCTTATTTATGGCTATTTAATTGGGCAACTTCATCCGCTCATTATTGCGGTTATCACGATTTTCTCGCTCCTAATGTACGGCTATAGTTTAGGCACTAACCGCCTATCAGAATCAATTAGACGCCAACAAGCACCTTTATCAAAGAAAACCAAATACCTTGTAGACCATACAGGTGATTTTAAAGCAGTTAAAGATATGCGACTGTTTCATATGGAAAGTTGGTTTGAGGATGAGTTTCAACGGATTTATGCGGCTCGTTTTTCACTGATGAGTCAGTTAGTGAAACGTCAATTTAAGGGAACGCTATTATCCTCTTTATTTGGCATGATTCGTGACGCATTAGCTTATTGGTTATTGATTAATCAAGTGATTGATGGCAGTTTGTCTGTCGCTAGTTTTTCCTTTTACATTGGGATTATTGCTAGCATCTCACAGTGGACAAATGGCTTGTTTATTGACTTAGCGGACTTTCGCCATCTTAGCAGTGAAGTTCAAGACTACCGTGATTTTATGGAGCTAGATTTAGTTCAATCGACTGGCGACCGTAAGACAGATGATTTAAGCTTGCCGATTGACATTGAATTTCGTCAGGTTTGCTACCGTTATCCTAATGCCGACCGCGATACCATTCATGATTTGAACCTAAAAATTACAGCAGGCGAAAAAGTAGGCTTAGTCGGTGTGAATGGCGCAGGTAAAACAACTATTATTATGATGTTATGCGGTTTGTACCAACCGACTTCTGGGGAAATACTAATCAATGGCATTCCGCAACAAGAGTTTGATCAAGACAGCTACCTCGATCTTTTTTCAGCTGTATTTCAGGATTATTTTGAACTACCGATTACGATTGAAGAAACGATCCAACAAGCGAAAACAAAATATAGTCTATCTTATGAAGAAGCTGTCGAGCAAGCTGGTATGGCGGAGATTTTGGCTAAATTACCATTAGGCGGGAAAACGCCACTAGTGAAGCGCGTCCATCCAAAAGCTGTTGATTTATCAGGCGGTCAAAAGCAACGACTACAGCTCGCTCGTGCGTTGTACAAACAATCACCCGTTTTGATTTTGGATGAGCCAACAGCTGCGCTTGATCCTGTTGCTGAAAATGAGATTTACTTGGCTTATAACGCTATTTCTCAAAATAAAACATCTCTCTTTATTTCACATCGCCTTTCTTCAACGCGGTTCTGTGACCGGATTGTGTATCTAGAAAACGGCAGTATTTATGAAGAGGGCAGCCACCAAGAGCTACTAGCTAAAAAAGGAAAATATGCAGATATGTACCAAGTCCAAAGTCAATACTATCAAGAAGAATGGGAGGGAAAAGTAAATGACTCAATCACTACTGCTTAATAAAAAAGGAATTGCGCTTATGCATCAATTAGAACCCAAATTACTGTGGGTAAGTGTGTCACAGGGAGCGCTAGAAGCAATCATTCCTTTCCTACCATTCTTTTTTACAAGCCGAATTTTAGACTTACTTATGACCGGCCAGTTTAATCAGCGCTTGCTGGCTTATGTTGTGGCAGCCTTACTGATTAATTTTGTCGTCTCAGCCATCGCTAATGGCTTAGCTCACACCAGAGAGAGTTTAATTTACCGTGCGATGGACAAAAAAGAAATGCTATTGAATAAAAAGATGATTCATATGGACTACCAATTTGTTGAAGATATCGCTGTTCAAGAGAAACTAAGTAGCATTCGAATGAACGAAATGACGGGTGGTATCGGGATGTTTCGCCTGTTTGGCTCGACCAAGGATATGGTTAAACACACCATTACCATTTTAATTGGTCTGCTATTCATCATCCCTTTAATCCGATCACAGTCAACGATCCAACGCTTTTTTATCAATGTCGATTCACCATGGTTGATCGTCTTGTTCTTTTTAAGTCTTATTGGCTTTATTATGATTGTGCTATACGTTAACAAATGGTCGCTTGAACGATTTAATAACTTTATTCAAGATGGCGTTCAAATTAACAATTTAATGGGTGCCATTTATCCCATTCTCAATAATTTCAGGTCAGGAAAAGAAATTAGAATGTACCATCAAGGCCCGATTTATGACTCTTTTTTCAAAAAAAGTGAATATCAAGTGGAAAAAACCATGGGTGACATCAATCAAACGGTGAACAGAGTTAGCGTCATTTCAGTTGTTTTATCCTATTTGATTCTGTCATTCACTTACCTATGGATTATAGGCAAAACCTTAAACGGCGCAATTTCAACGGGCGCTGTCATCCAATATACAGGCGCTTCAAGCTTGTTAATTCGTGAAATGCCAGCCTTCTTAGAAAAACTAACCGAATTTATTAATAATTCAGTTGGGCTAGAACAATTATTTGATTTCTTAGACATGAAGAGTACGCGCCACCAAGGGACACTCCCTGTTGAAAAACGCTTAGACAATCAGTACACACTAGAAGCAAGAAATGTTTCCTTTAAATACCCAGGCACCGATCAATTTATTTTAAAAGATATCAATCTCAGTTTATCTGCCGGCGAAAAGTTAGCGATTGTGGGGATGAATGGATCTGGAAAGACAACCTTTATCAAACTGATTTGTCGCTTGTATGACCCAACAGAAGGGCAAATTCTACTCAATGGCATTGATATTCGAAAATACAATGAGCAAGAATATTTGTCGTTACTATCGGTTGTTTTCCAGGATTTCCATTTATACGGCTTTAAGTTAGGGGAGAATGTCGCTGCAAGTAGCGAGATAGATGAAGACCGCATCGTGACTTCTCTAAACCATTCTGGTTTCTCTAAACGACTTGCTTCATTGAAGGATGGCCTCAAAACCTATCTATACAAAGAATACGATGAAAATGGGATTGAGGTATCCGGTGGCGAAGCACAAAAAATTGCAATGGCGAGAGCTATTTATAAACAAGCACCGATCGTTATTTTAGACGAGCCAACAGCAGCCTTAGATCCCTTGTCTGAATATGAAATGTATACACGCTTTGCGGATGTAACGGGCAGTCGAACAACTATTTATATTTCTCACCGATTATCCAGTTGTCGTTTCTGTGATAGCATTGCTGTTTTTGACGAAGGTAGATTGGTTCAATTAGGTTCCCATCAAGAGCTTGTTCGCCAATCCGAAGGGAAATATTATGACTTGTGGCAGGCACAAGCCCAATATTATCAAAAAGATGAAACAGGCCAAGTTCAAGAAATAGTGATTTAATGAAGATCAACTAAAGCGTCGAGCTTATCTCGGCGCTCTTTTTTTGGAAATAAAGATGAAAGTCAAAAATTGTGGATAAAAACTGGGGAAAAATAAATCTCTTGTCGATAAGTCAGAAGAAAGGTGTTAAACCGTCCTTTTTTAGATAGAGACTTATCCACACTTATCCACAGTTTGTGGGGATAACTTTAATGTGATTGTGAAAAAAAGACTACAAAAGCATCTAAATAAGGATTTTAATTGTGAATCTGTTGTGTTGATAAGTAGGCGAATTGTCCAGTTAACAATTTTTTTACAAAACCTACATTTAGTCTTAACAATTCAAAAAGCACTAAATATGGGAGCGAACATGTGTACATGTGGATAACTTTTGTGGATAAGCTGTGATATGAGTGTCAATACTTGGGATAACTTCTAAAATTAAGAAAGAAAAACGAAATAGAGAGAAAAAATAAAGAGATAATTCCAAAAAACGCATCTTTCAAAGAGTGCTTGTTGTAGACTCATGGAAAATGCGAATTACTTAAATGTAAACATTAAAATCAAGGCTGAAAATATATTTGAAATGCTGTGCATAACCCAACTAGGAAGATAGGAATTATTTATCAAGGAAAGAGGGTTGTAAAAAAGAAGACTTTAGCTGATAAGTTATTTTTATCAAGGAAAGTGTCCACTTTAATCGGTATCTTTATCTGATAAAAAACAAAGTTGGGACAAATCGAGCTATTCAGATGGTCTTCTCCGGGCTCTTAACAAAGCAAGCAAATCCATTCGTATCAAAAATTGTAAAGCCAATACTTTTAAGCACACTAACTTTATTTGACAGAGAATCTTTTTTCGCAAAAAAAGAGTTCAATTCACAATTGAATTGAACTCAAGATTTTTAAGAAGTTTTTCCTTGGATTAATTTAACAGCTAGCTCGTAATTGTTCGCTAAAGGTTTATCAGGCGATTGGATTCGTTGAAGTAACAGGTCCACTAGTAAATCAGCGAAATCACTTATCGGTTGAGCGATTGTTGATAAGTATGGAAAGTAATTCTGAATAAACTTCGTGCCATCATAGCCAATAATTTTCATTTCTTCAGGAACATTGATATCCAATTCTTGGCAGAGATTATAGACAAGGATAGCAGTAAGGTCATCTGTACAGAAGATACTGTCAATATCTTCTGTCTCTAGAATACGTTTGATTTCAAGATTTTTAAGGATTGTTGATCGCGCTTTTGTATGGAACTGAAAAATATGGGAATCTATATTTTTTTCTTCTAAAAATGATAAATATCCATTTAATCGCTGGTTTGTAGGAGAGTCTGACTCTTGACTACCTGTCAAAATCGCTATTTTACGAGCGCCATGGAGATAAAGGTTCTCTGTAGCTAAATAGCCTCCGCGAAAATTATCACTACCGATAATTGGAATTCCGTCTGCAAGATAACGGTCAAAAGAAACAATCGGCAGTCCAATATTTTCATATTCTGTAATGCCTAAATTATGAGCACCAGCAATGATTCCATCTACTTTGTTAGCAGAAAGCATGTTAATGTAGCTTCGTTCTTTTTCTTTATTATTTGCACTGTCGCATAGAATCGTTTTATAACCTAATTCAAAAAGTTTGGTTTCAATTTTTTCAACTAACTCTCCATAAAATGGATTGGCAACAGTAGGAAAAATTAAACCGATTAATTGAGTATTCTTTCCTTGCAAAGAGCGTGCCAAGGAATTCGGTTGATAATTTAATTCTTTCATAGCGGCTTGGACTTTATCAATCGTTTTTTGGCTGAGTGAACCGTAATTATTAATCACACGTGAGACGGTAGTTGGAGAGACACCAGCTTTTTTTGCCACGTCTGTTAACTTGATTGTCATTGATTTCTGTCTCTCATTTCGTTGAACGCAAGGTCCATAATTTACCGGAAAATGAACTTTGGCTGCCAGATAGCAAAATATCATTTTTTGATTCTTTAGGAAACACACGAGCAGTAGCGGTTTTTTCTCCATCATTTATAAAAATTTCAACGACCGACGAGTCAACAAATACTCGCAATGAAAGCGGCCCTTGTGGAATGGAGAATTCTCGTTGATTACCATACTCTTCACCAAAACTGATTCCAACATTTTCTCGGTTGATTATCATTGTACCACGCTCGGTATCAAAAGAAAGTTCTAATCCTGTATTTTCTTTTTGGTCTGCTAACAGTGTCAGTTTTCCTTTTGCACCTTGTTCGAACTCTATATTCAGTTCATATTGATTTTCTATTGAAGTGCTGATTGCTTGTGGTTCAGCATGAAGCTGTCCGTGCAGCTTGTATTCTTTTTCTCGCAAATCTTTCGTTTCAGCAACAGGATTTTGAAAAAGCATACCGTCCTTAATGGTTAACTCTTTTGTGAGACTTAAACAATGAGCCCAGCCTTCACGATCAGTTGGATAAGTAATCTCCGGTAATCCAATCCAGCTAACTGCTAGAGCCCGTCCGTCCGGAGCGTTAAAGGCTTGAGTTGCATAGACATCAAACCCTTCATCCAGATTTTTTAAACTGCTAGGATTGGTTAAACGGTTATTCTCTGAATCGAACTCGTTAGCGACTACGTACGTATTCGGATAGATATTTTGATACGGTAAAATTTCTTTTTCCAAGCCCTGAGGACAGAAAAGGAGCAAAGCTTTTCCATCAACGAATACTAGATTCGGACATTCAACCATAAAGCCCATTTGATGCTCAGAGAAATCCAGCTCTCCTTGTAATTCCCAATTTTGTAAATCTGTACTCATATATGTCAAAACTTTTCCTTCCAGTGCTTCGTTTTGAGCACCGATTACCATAAAATATTTATTTTGATAAACAAAAATTTGTGGATCACGAAAATGTTGTGTATATCCTTTTGGAGGCTGTTCTATTAATGGTAGCTGTACTTTTTCGATTTGATTGTTTTGATCCATCCATGCTCCCATTTGATAAGAGAATCGATTCCAATCGTTGTCTCGAACATTGCCTGTATAAGCTAAAAAAAGTCGATCGTCTAGTGGAAACGCAGAACCTGAATAGACACCATGGCTGTCGTATGGACTATCAGGGAGCAAGTCAGCTCCTTCTTTTTGCCAATCGATTAAATTAGTGGAAGTAAGATGAAACCATGATTTCAGTCCATGGACAGCTCCCATTGGATAGGATTGGTAAAATAGATGCCATTTTCCATTAAAAAAGGAAAAGCCATTTGGATCGTTTAATAATCCAGTTTCTGGTTGAACGTGATAATTTAAGCGCCATTTCGATTGAGATACTTGCTTCTTTAGTTGTTTTATATAATCCTCGGGCCATTTGTCGTAATGTTGATAGCGTAACTCTGTTGTCCAATTTTTAATAAGAGTCATAAAATTACTCCTTTTCGTAAGCGTATTCTTGCCCACATCATACATTTTTCAAAGCAAATTGTCAAACGTATAACAATGCAAAAGTTATAATATCAGTGTTAGTAGTTAATTTATTTTTATTCTAAAAATATTTTGATAAACGTTTGACATTCTTGTTTTAGCATGTAATACTATTGATGAAAAAAGCGATTTCAAATTAAGGAGGAAAAATTTATGAATCACAAAAAAGTCGCAGAGGAAATATTGGCTGCATTAGGGAAGGACAATATCCAGGCAGCTGCTCATTGCGCTACAAGGTTACGTTTAGTTTTAAAAGACAATGACAATATCAATCAAGTGTCATTGGATAACAATGATGATGTGAAAGGGACTTTTTTAGCTAATAATCAATATCAAATTATTATTGGTCCTGGAGATGTGAATAATGTCTACGATGAGCTTGTAAAACTTGCTGGAGTGAAAGAGGCTTCAACAGAAGATTTAAAAGCCGTGGCAGCTGATGGAAAAAAAGTAAATCCAGTAATGGCACTCATTAAAGTTCTGTCTGATATTTTTGTGCCAATTGTTCCAGCATTAGTTGCTGGTGGTTTATTGATGGCTATCAATAATGTTTTAACATCCCCTAATCTGTTTGGACCTCAATCAGTAGTAGAGATGTTTCCAAGCATTACGGATTTAGCGAGTATTATTAACTTGTTAGCTTCTGCGCCATTTGCGTTTCTCCCTATTTTAGTTGGTTTTTCTGCAACCAGACGTTTTGGAGGGAATCCATATCTGGGAGCTGCAATGGGTATGGTAATGGTAATGCCAGATCTTGTGAACGGTTACGGAGTTGCGAATGCAATTGCGGACGGCAGTATGCCTTATTGGAATGTGTTTGGTCTAAATGTTGCACAAGCAGGCTATCAAGGTTCTGTTTTGCCTGTGTTAGCTGTTTCGTGGATATTGGCAAATCTTGAAAAATTCTTCCATAAGAGAATACATAAAGCCTTTGACTTTACTTTTACCCCTATGTTAGCAATCATTATTACCGGATTTTTAACATTTATTGTAGTGGGACCCATTATGCGCATGGTTTCTGATGGAATGACCAATGGATTGGTTTGGCTGTATGATACAACAGGAGCAATTGGTTTAGGCGTTTTCGGCCTGATTTACTCACCAGTGGTTATTACTGGTCTACACCAAAGTTTCCCAGCTATTGAAACAACATTACTAGCTGATGTTGCCAACACAGGAGGTTCTTTCATTTTCCCGGTTGCAGCTATGGCAAACATTGCGCAAGGGGGAGCAGCGCTTGCAGTCTTCTTCTTGACGAAAGATAAAAAGCAAAAGAGTTTAGCTTCTTCTGCCAGTGCTTCAGCATTACTGGGAATCACTGAACCAGCTATTTTTGGGGTAAATCTGAAACTTAAATTTCCTTTCATTATTGGGATGATTGCTTCAGGTATTGCTTGTGCGGTAATTGGTTTCTTCCACGTCCTATCGGTTGCAATGGGACCAGCAAGTGTTATTGGGTTTATCTCTATTGCATCAGCATCTATTCCTTATTTCATGATCGGTGTAGTTGTAAGTTTGGTGTTGTCTTTTGGAATGACATATGTCTATGGAAAAAATAAAATGAGCGAGCCGCTTGCAGAAGGTGTAGAAAGCAATTCTTCTGTAGTTGCAGTGTCAGAAACTGTCCATGCATCAGCAAAAGAAGAAGTAATTGGAACAGCAGTAAGTGGTGAAGTTGTTGCTTTGGAAAATGTGAATGATCCTGTATTTTCTTCTGGAATGATGGGAAAAGGAATCGCAGTCAAACCAAATGAGAATAAAATCTATGCTCCTGCTGATGGATTGCTTACTGTGGTAAATGCTTCAAAACACGCATACGGTTTGCAGACCGCAAGCGGTGCTGAAGTACTTATCCATATTGGAATCGATACGGTTAACTTGAATGGAAAACACTTCGAGACTTCTAGAAAGCAAGGAGAGCAAGTAAGAAAAGGAGATGTGTTAGCAATCATTAATCGTGAAGGAATCTTAGATGAAGGTTATGATGATACAGTAATCATGGTTGTTACAAACTCAGATTCATTCGAACAAATCGAAGCACTTGAAAAAACAAGCGTTCAAACTGGAGAAGACATTTTGAAAGTGAGCAAGATGGATGCAAACTAATTGGTGGAAAAAAGCGGTTATTTATCAAATTTATCCGCGTAGTTTCCAAGATACGAACGATGATGGGATCGGAGATATAAAGGGAATAGTTCAACGGTTAGATTATCTGGCCTTTTTAGGGGTAGACGCTCTATGGCTGAGTCCAGTCTATGAGTCCCCTAATGATGATAATGGCTATGATATCAGTAATTACGAACAAATTGGTGAAGAGTACGGAACCATGGAAGATATGGATGAGCTGATTTTACAAGCAAAAAAACGGAACATTCGTATTATTATGGATTTAGTAGTGAATCATACATCCGATGAACATCGCTGGTTTCAAGAATCTTTAAAAGGTCCAGACAATCCTTATCATGATTTTTATGTCTGGAGAAAAGGCCAGAATGGAGGACCACCGAATGGATTGATTTCTAACTTTGGTGGTTCAGCTTGGACCTATGTTCCAGAATTAGGCGAGTATTACTTGCATCTCCATTCTAAAAAGCAACCCGATTTAAATTGGGAAAATGAGAAAATGCGAGAAGCCATTTGGGATATGATGAATTTTTGGCTAGAAAAAGGGATTGGTGGCTTCCGTCTGGATGTGATTGATTTGATTGGTAAAATACCAGACCAAGAAATTACTAAAAATGGACCGAAGCTTCATGAATTGCTTCGCGAAATGAATCAAAAAACATTTGGACAATATGATGTCGTGACGGTAGGCGAAACATGGGGAGCGACTCCTGAAATTGCGCAACTCTATTCAGATGAGAACCGTCAAGAATTGTCGATGGTTTTTCAATTTGAACACATTAACTTAGATAAGCAAACGGGAAAAAGAAAATGGGATTTGAAGGCGCTCGAACCTCAAGAACTGCATGATGTTTTTTCAAAATGGCAAACGGAACTATCTGGAAAAGGATGGAATTCATTATTTTGGAACAACCATGATTTGCCAAGGATTATTTCTCGTTGGGGACATGATGGAAGTTATCGTGAACTGAGTGGCAAGATGCTGGCGATCTATCTTCATTTTATGCAAGGCACTCCCTATATTTACCAAGGAGAAGAGATTGGGATGATCAATTATCCCGTATCCAGTATTGCTGAAGTGGACGATATCGAAAGCATACGTATGTATAAAGAAAGAATTCAACAGGGCTATTCTGAAAAAGAAATCATGAAGTCGATAAACGCAAAAGGAAGAGATAATGCACGGCATCCGATGCAGTGGAATAATGGCGTTCAAGGTGGCTTTACGAAAGGAACTCCCTGGCTTCCGACAGGAAACACAGAGACTATTAATGTGGAAGCTGCTTTGGAAGATAGCAATTCTTTGCTGTATACTTACAAAAAGTTAATCGATTTACGGAAAACTGAACCAGTTATAGTCGATGGTGATTACACAAAGGTAGAGACTGGAAATACCAATGTATTAGCTTATTTGCGCGAATTGGCTGGCGAAAAATTGCTGGTTATGGTTAATTTTAGTCCTAGCAATCAAAGATATCAGTTAGATTTCGTTCCTAGCGTAAAAAAATGGTTAATCACAAATTATTCGGAAGAACTCTCTAGTAGCCTGGCTCCATACGAAGCTTTTGCAATAAAAATAAAATAAAAAAAGCGGACAAGTCCGCCTTGGCCTATGAAAAAATAGGAAATTTGACCCTGAATGAGCAGCGAAGCGCGCAATGGGGCAAATTTATCTTTTTTTCACTAGGTCAGGACTTGGGAGCTAGACATTGATGGCTGAACTTATAATCCCCTAGTCTATAAAAATAGCTGAAGTATGTATCTCGAGATACATACTTCAGTTTACTTATTTATTCGAAATTTCAGTTTTTTTCCAATGGTAAGCAATCACTTCGAAATCGCCTTTAATACGGGGAACGAGAATACCTGCATGATTTAATTCCGATCCACTATAGTATTTCTTTGTGGTAGAATCTTGGTAAATAGCATTTTCATCTAAAAATTTAGTCTGAAGATACTGAACGGGAACGGCTGGCCGAGCGAGACCATTGGAATAAACCAATAAAGCTTCCTCTTGGTTTTTGAATAGCCAAGCCGTTGCACCCGTTTCGGATGGTGCTTGAATACGATAAAAATCACCAAATTGAATAAGCTCGCGATGTTCTTTATACCAGGAAATTTGTTCTGTAATTTTTTGGAGATTTTCTGTAGTTTGTTTTGTTATGTCTAATTCAAATCCGAAATTTCCGCTCATTGCAATCCAACCACGAGTGTCAAGTGGAGTATTGCGTCCTACTTGATGGTTGGGAATGTCTGAAACATGAGCACCCATCATAACAGGCGGATAGAGATAGCTATAACCGTATTGAATAACAGATCGACAAAGTGCATCAGAGTTGTCACTTGTCCAAGTTTGTGGCATATAAGCCATCATGCTTGGATCGAAACGTCCGCCGCCACTTGAACAATTTTCGAAAAGCACATAAGGATAACGTTCGGTCACGGTTTTTAAAATTCGATAAAGACCGAGGACATAGCGGTGATAAAGTTCTTTTTGTTGGTCAGAAGGCAATGTTTGATTGCCAACTTCGGTTAGGTGTCGGTTCATGTCCCATTTCACATAATCAATCTTACCGGTGGCTAAATATCCACTAAGAACATCAATCAAATAATTTTGCACTTCTACGCGGCTTAAGTCTAAAACCAATTGCTGGCGTCCTTCTGTAAGGTGGTAGCCCGGAACTTGTAGAGCCCAGTCAGGATGCTTGCGAAATAAATCACTGTTCTTTGAGACCATTTCGGGTTCGAACCATAGTCCAAATTGCATATTGAGTTGATGAATCCTTTCAGCGAGATGAGCAATTCCATTGGGTAATTTTGCAGGATTTACTTGCCAGTCACCTAAAGAGGAAGTGTCATCATTCCTTTCACCAAACCAGCCGTCGTCAAGCACAAACAGCTCGATACCTAGTTTGCTTGCCAACTCGGCTTGTTGTACAAGAGATTCTTCAGATAAGTCAAAGTAATTTGCTTCCCATGTATTTAAAAGAATGGGGCGAGCTTTATCTGTAAAGGGATTAGGAATGAGATTTTTTTGATAAATTTTATGGAAGTTTTGAGACATTTGATTGAATCCCTGATCACTGTAATTGATCACAACTTCGGGCGTCTGAAAATTTTGTCCACTATCAAGCTTCCACTTGAAAGTATCCGGTTGAATACCGATCTGTACCCGGCTGGAGCCATACTGTTCCACTTCTACTTGGGCAACGAAGTTCCCGCTGTAAACAAAATGAAAAGCAAAAACTTCTCCTGAGAATTCTGTTGTCTCTCGATTTGCTAGAGCAAGAAACGGCTGATGTTGCGGACTACTGGTGCCGCGACTGCTTTCGATTTTTTGGATTCCGGGATGCAGAGATTGACGATGCAGATTGGCCTCGTTTGTATGGGAGCCATTCAAAGTAACCATATCCAAGTCCCAACGAGGGAAATCAACCAAAAGTGATCCCGCGTTTTCTAAAAAGATTGCTTGATTACCTGAGTTGATAAAGCGCGCGTTTCGAGTGAGAACCGCATCATTTTCATAGAGATTATAGGTCAGGATCATTTGAATAGTTTGTCTTTCGTCTTCTAGAACGATTTCTAACGAAGTAGTGTTGTCCTTTCGCAAATATGGGAGTCCTTCTAATTCGCGTTTCCCTTCGTAAATTCGATGTTCTTTATAGGTGAAGTCCGTAATATTGAAACCCTGTTGGTTACGGATTTGATAATTTGGTATACGGTGATCGCCATTTCCCTGTGTACTCGTTTCTAAAGGCAGGGCATTTAATGAAAAGGTACGTTCGTCAGGAATCGGATTTGTGGCAAATCCACGATCAATGAATTGCAGCTCATTGCTGCCATGGTAGCTAGTAAGACTTTTTCCAAAATAACGGTGGGTAATATATTTACCTTTTTCAATCCCGATGATATAGCTTATGTAATCATTTTTAAGATGAAAGATATTCTGTTGAGAATCAAATGTTATCGGCATATTATTCCTTCTTTCTTATTTGTTACAACAAGCATAAGGAGTCTGATGAAATGAAACAAGAAGAAAAAATTGTAAGAGCGGGTAATAAATTGCATCCATTCATTCGCCGCTTTCATTATATGGATTATCAGAATCTACCTTATATCCAAGGTCTGGGTGTAGGGACAGGACATGCGGATTATATATGGGACGGCATGAGAAGAAAAGATCAATTAGTAGTTATGCAGTATACCTTAAGCGGGAAGGGGATTTTTGAAAGTGGCGGAAAAGAATACGTTCAAAAAGCTGGAAGTTTTTTCTTGGCAGATATTCCCGGAAGATTTACTTATTTTGGAGAAGATTGGAAATTTATTTATATAGAGTTTTCGCCGATCACAAAGCAATGGCTGGCACTACCTAACCAAGCCTGCCCTTCAAGCAGTGAAAGTTTTTCAAAGAAATTAATTGAACTGATTCTCCTTTTAGAAAATGAAGAAGTGTCTTTATATGAGAATGCGAAACTCTCTTTTGATTTATTTTTACAAATAAAAGAAGAAGTTGCCCAACAAAAAGAGAAAATGGATCCTGAAGTTCAAGTGCTTCGGTCATTTATTGAAGAAAACTACCAGCAAGACATCAGTTTAGATTTAATGGAAAACCACTTCCACATGTCTAAGTTTCAGATTATCCGATCTTTTGAAGAAGCTTTTCAATACACACCGATGGCTTACTTGAGAAAAATAAGAATTCTAAAATCATTAGAGCGATTATGGGATTATAAAACGATTGATCATGTCGCTCATGCGGTTGGGTTTTCCAACGGTAATTATTTCGCAAAAGTTTTTAAATCAGAGATGGGAATGACCCCCACAGAGTATAAAGAAAGTAAAAAAATATAATGAGGAGTGAGTGTATTATGTACGGATCAATAGAGGCAGGTGGCACAAAATTTGTTTGCGCAGTTGCTGATGAAAGTTTAGAAATTATCGACCGAGTGAGCTTTCCTACAACAACACCAGAGGAAACGATGGAGTTGGTTATTCAATTTTTTAAAGGCTATCAAGATAAGCTGGAAGGGATTGGGATTGGGTCTTTCGGCCCCATTGATATTCATCGAAATTCTCCAACATATGGGTTTATTACATCTACTCCTAAATTACTGTGGCAAAATTTTGATTTCGTTGGCACAATGAAAAAACATTTTTCTCTGCCAATCGCTTGGACAACCGATGTTAATGCTGCAGCTTACGGAGAATACGTATTTGGTAAGGGAAAAGGGTTGTCGAGTGTCGTTTATTATACGATTGGAACCGGAGTGGGCGGAGGAGCTATACAAGAAGGTCGTTTCGTTGAAGGATTTAGCCACCCGGAAATGGGACATATGATGGTAGTACCTCACAAAAATGATTCTTTTACAGGAAATTGTCCATTCCATGGTAATTGTTTGGAAGGAATGACTGCGGGCCCCGCAATTGAGAAAAGAACCGGTAAAAAAGGGCAAGATATCTCTCCAGATGATGAACTATGGGACATGCTGGCTTATTATATAGCGCAATGTGCTTATAACACAACACTCATGCTCTCCCCGGATGTCATAATTTTTGGCGGTGGCGTAATGAAACAGCGCCACATGCTTAAAAAAGTTCATCAAGCATTCGAAGATTTAATGCAAAGTTATGTAAAAACGCCTGATTTAACAAACTACATTGTTACACCGGAATTAGAAGACAATGCCGGGACAATCGGTTGCTTGGCACTTGCAAAAGAAGCAAAAATTCATTTATAAGAAAAAAAAGAGTGGGAAAAAAGGCGTTTAGATCCGAATCACTGGAAGGAATAAGCACAGGATGGACGAAGACCATCCGCGCATGATTCGTGAAGTGGGTGTCGGATCTGCCTTTTTGAGCACGTTTACACCACTATTATTCGTTAATACTAGAGGGCCGGGAGTTTTTTTCCGGCCCCTTTTTTCATAGGTCAAGGCGGACTTGTCCGCTTTTCTTAGGTAGTATTCATTCGTACTATTCTTTCATTACATCAACCAATGATGATTTTTCCTTTTGCATAAGTAATGTTTTTTGTGAATTCATCTTTTCTTAACAGACTATCAACTAATGTAATCGGTCCAACTCTGCCTGCAAACATCATGATCATAATTGTTTAAAGAAGTTGCTCCATAGATAGTAGAATAGAGCCAACTAGAATTAAAAACAAAAAACTAGCTACTATTTTTTTTGAAGTTGTCCACGTATAAAACCGCTCTTTCATATTGTTCATTCCTCTTTCAATTTATAAGAAATAATATAGTCAGTTGTTATTATCAATCTTCAAGTAAAAAAATGGAAAAAAGAAGATGACCTAAATAGTTACCAAGATCACCTTCCATAGATTGTGTAAGAAATAACTTCTTTAAATTTCTCTTATTTTCTATTCATAAGGTTCTTTCAAATAGTCATGACGCTCAAATATATCAGACTCAGAAATTCCTAAAAATATTAAATCTTCTCGAACAAGTGTATTTGCTAATACACTAACGTTTAACGGCGCATTTTTTGATTCACGCATGCCGATCAAGTTGATGTCATATCTTTTGCGTAAATCCAGTTCTTGAATCGTCTTCCCAACCCAGCTTTTAGGAGGTGAAAATTCTACAATGGAAGTGTGGTCGTCTAGTTCCACAATATCTTCAATTTTGTTTCGCATCAATTTTTTTGCGAGACGGACTCCTGATTCACGTTCAGGCAAAATCACTTCGTTTGCGCCAATTTCTTGAAGAACATCGCGATACATATTATTTTTTGCTTTAGCAATGATTTTTGGTACACCTAGTTTTTTACAATGCATCACTGCAAGTACACTCGCTTCTAATACAGTACCGGTAGAAATCACAACTGCATCGCAGTCTCCAATGCCGATGGTTTCCAATAAATCACGGTCAGTAATGTCACCAATCACGCCTTTTGTAATGAGAGTCTCCAAATCGTTGACGTTGTCCTCACTTTTATCCACGGCAATGACATCATAATCAAATTCTGCAAGGGTGCGGGCAATACTTCTCCCGAAAATCCCCAACCCTAAAATTCCAATCGTTCGTTTCATGAGTTTTACTCCATTCTATCCGATAATTATTTTCCCAGCAGCATAGGTAATATTTTTTGTTTCTTTATCTTTACGCGCTAAACTCTCAGCCATGGTAATCGGTCCAATCCGTCCAGCAAACATTAAGATAATCAGGGTTATTTTACTAGCAATCCCTAATGTCGGCGTCAGATGGGCGCTAATCCCAACCGTTGTAATCGCCGATACAGCTTCAAACATCAAAATAATAAAGTCCACATCTGGGTTCAATAGTGACAATACGCCCGTTCCTAAAAGGAAGGCCGAAAAGAAAACTGAAAAGATAACAAAGGCATTTCGAACAGTCGTTTCAGGAATTGTATGGTTCCAAATGTTCACATTTTTCTGCCCGCGGAAGACGTTGTAAACCAAAATGACAATCATAGCGATGGTCGTTGTTTTCACACCACCAGCCGTACTACCCGGTGATCCCCCGATAAACATAGAAATGACAAACCAGAATAGAGTAAAAGGATAAACTTGCGTAAAATCAACCGTAGTTAAACCAGCCGTCCGCATAGTAACCGTTTGGAAAAAACTAGCCAATAACTTTTCACCAAAGGAAAAATTACCAATGGTATGAGGATTTTGATATTCGACAACTAAAAACATCAGCGTTCCCACTACTGTTAAGATAAGGCTCACCATAATAGCCAAGCGACTGTGGAGCGATAATTTACGGTAGAAGTAACGTATTCTCTTTTTCCCCTTACGCTTTAACCAATTACGCGATACCAAAGCAAAATCGAACCAGACGTGAAAGCCAATCCCACCTAGAATAATTAAAATCGAAATAACAAGGTTAACTAAGGGGTCATGAACATAAGAAACGAGAGAATTGCTTCCTAACGTATCAAAACCTGCATTCGTAAAGCCAGAAATAGATAAGAATAAGGCTGTAAATAAGCCTTCAGCCCAGCCAAAATCAGGTACAAATCGGAATGATAAAATAAAAAAACCAACTGCTTCAATTACAAACACATATTTTAAAATGGTAATCAGAAAAGAACGAAAGTCCGTTGCATCCTCACGATTCAACCCTTCCTGAACCGCCAGTCGCTCACTCAATGACATCTTCCGACCAAAAGCAGTGACCACACTAGCTACAATGGTCATAATTCCTAACCCACCAATTTGCATTAAAATTAAACAAATCACCTGCCCAAAAAACGAATACGTATGAGCGATAGGCGTATCCACAAGCCCCGTTACCGTTACTAAAGAAGCAGCGTGGAAGAAATGATCAAAATAAGTTGCTTGAGAACCCAGATGTTGACTGATTGGCAGTGATAATAGAAAGGTTCCAATCATAATCAATATAATAAAACTCGCCACAATCTTCTGAGAAATACCCCAGCGAGAGATCCAGTCGCGCACAAAACCACTCCTTTCAAAAAATAGATTGCACTTATCTTTGTTTTTCACTAACATGAAGATGAAAATATAAAAGGGGCAAGGCACATGAATATAAAGATTATAACAGTTGGAAAATTAAAGGAAAAGTATTTGAAGCAAGGCATTGCCGAATACACCAAACGTCTCGGTAGCTATTGCAAAATGCAAATCATCGAAGTTAACGACGAAAAAGCACCAGAGAACCTCAGCGATAAAGAAATGGAAATGGTCAAAGACAAAGAAGGCGAACGCATACTAGCTAAAGTAAGCGATCAAAGCTATGTCTTCGCGCTTGCCATTAACGGCAAACAATACGATTCCGTCGATTTTGCCAAAACCATCGAACAACTCGGCATTTCTGGCAAAAGTGACCTCACCTTTATTATCGGTGGTTCACTCGGATTAAGCAAGGCTGTACTCAAGAGAGCCAACCAAGAGATTTCATTTGGAAAATTAACATTCCCACATCAGTTGATGCGGTTGGTGTTGGTAGAGCAGGTGTATCGTGCGTTTCGGATTATGAAGAATGAGCCTTACCACAAATAAGTGAGGTTTTTACGTAAAACCACAGCTCAAACTGATGCGGGTTCGCTTTATGATTTTAAAAGCTTGTGACAATTGTGTTCAATGGCAATGAATGAGCCGTATCATAAATGATTTAGCAGACAATCGAGGAAATATAAAGTTCTATTTACCTTTTGACGATTTTAAAACAAGACCCATGTTTAAATGGGTTAGTGAATATCTTCCCTAAAATTGATTTAATTAAATGTGGAAGAAAAAATAAATTACAAGTGGAAGGAAGGGAAGAATATGCAGTGGTTGATAGGAAAAAAGGAACCAGTTTTTCTAAAACAGAATAGTAATATAGAAAGTAAGATTGATTCTTTGAAAGCACTAAGGCCAACACTTAATAAAAAAGGCCAAAAATTGATTGATCGTGATATTAATTTTTTAGAGTACGGTATGGCGGGGGAAAAGAATATTGAATTTGAATTAAAAAATAGTCATATGCCAATGTACGTCCTCCATGATGTATATCTTGAACATAAAGGATTGGGTGCTCAGATTGATTATCTAGTGTTTACCAAGAAAATTTGTTTTGTTATTGAGTGTAAAAATTTATATGGAGATATTGAAATCAACAATAATGGTGATTTCATAAGGACAATGGAATTTAATGGATATAAGAAAAGAGAAGGAATTTACTCTCCAATTACTCAGAACCAACGGCACATGGACTTAATTAGAAAGCTTTTAATAGGCCGCAAGAAGAGTTTTTTGATGAAAATAAGTGCAGATAAATTATTTGACAATAGCTATAATTCAATTGTTGTATTGGCTAACCCAAAAACAATTTTGAAAACAAGGTATGCAAAAAAAGAAGTTAAAGAGAAAGTTATTCGATCCGATCAGCTAGTTACATATATTAAAGATACTTACAAAGCATCTAAGGAACCAAAAAGATCTGATAAGGAAATGCGAGAGTGGGCAGAAGCTTTCCTTAAATATTTTCATAAGGATATCGAAAAAGATTACACTCAAAAATATAAAGCTTATCTGAGAAATACTGATGATGAGGATGATTTAAATAATCTGGAACTAGAAAGCAATGTTATAGAGGAAACGGAAATTTACAAGACTTTAAAAAATTTCCGGTTAAAAGAAAGTCGCAAAGAAAAAATTAAAGCGTATTATATATTTACTAACAGTGAATTAGAGAATATTATTACTGCTATGCCTAAAAACAAAGAAGAGCTACTTAAAATCAATGGATTTGGGGAAAGAAAAGTAGAGAAATACGGAGCTGCTATTTTAGAGATTTTAAAGAAATATTGATTGAGATGAATAAAAAAAAACGAATATTCATGTTGCTAAATTAAATATAAAAAAATCAATGTTTGTTAAGACATCCGTAACGATTTAATAGCGATTAAAAAACCGCAGTTACCATCCATACGGAGAACCGTACCATAAGTAAATGAGTTTTTTTAAGGTCATTAAAATTATTATTATATCAGGTATGTAGTGAATTTAAATTAGATGGGGATAGAAATATAGTTAATACTGAGTGAACATGATGCATAGGAACTAGCACGCCATCGTATAATTTAACAGAACAATTCTAGAAAGAGCCTAAATCTTAATCAAAATGGGTTAGGCTCTTCATTTACGAATCAACACTACTTAGAAAGTACTACCCAATATTCAAATTCCATTAAAGTATACCATATAAAGATTAGGATAGAGATTTGGAAAAGCTCAGATCCATAAACTCTATGCTTTTTCAAGCGAGATATTGTGGGATATACTTGTGAATTCCAATATAATTTAGTCTGTTATGTTAGATTTTCTCCACAATATCGAGATGCTTACAGATGTTTAATTTCATTCTGATAAAACAATGATATCGAATCTCCGCCAATTTGTTTTGAATGATAAAGAGCTTCGTCAGCCTTTCTGATTAGTTGCTCTTTTTCTACTAGATTTGCAGAAGTAGAATGGGCAATTCCGATACTAATTGTTACTGTATCTGTAACCGTTGAAGTTTTGTGTTGGATTTTTAATTTATGAATGACATCATTCATATCTTTAGCTATATCAACGGCTTCTTCAACGGATTTCCCATCTAATAAAGCAAAGAATTCTTCTCCACCATACCTTGCAAAGAATCCTCCAACCATATCCAATCTATTTTTCAATGATTGAGCGACTAATTTTAGTACCTCATCACCTTTTTGATGACCATATGTATCATTAAAAAGCTTAAAACAATCTATATCGATCAAAATTACCGTAATTGGTTTCAATAAATCCTTGTTCATCTCCCAAACCTCTTCATAATTTTGGTTGAGTGACCGTCTATTCGGAACATTTGTTAGAGTATCAATGTTTGAAAGAATTTCGAGCTTCTGATTCAGTTGTTTTAGTTCATTTTGTGATCGCTCCAGTTGAGAAGTTCTTATTTGCACTCTTTCCTCAAGGGTGTTATTTAGTTCTCCTAGACGAATAGACAGGGTTTCAACTTTTTGAAAGGTAGATGCATATTTAATAGCAAGAACGATGGACTGAGCAAGGATAAAGATATATAATCCAACACTTGTAAAATCACCTGTATGAATCCATTCATTGTAATAAAGGACATCATTTAAGGCTGTACCAGTAAAAATGACGGTTGAGATCAATAAAATCTTTACACCTGGAACATTTCGCTTCCACGCTTTGGTCAATTCAAAAAACACATACAACATCATCGCTGTCATGATCAGTTGATAAAAGTTAATCGTATACGAAAAAACTTTAGCAGGTGTAAATAAGACAAATAAAGAATAAAGTAAACTTATAAAAAGGAACATTTGTAAAATGGATTTTTTTATATAGTTAAGAAACATTGCATTAAGAAACAATAAAAATACTGGAAACGCGATTGAAATCGTCCAATATTCGATTTTTCTGAGCCATTCCCAAGAGAAATTAGGGAGTAGATCGGTTAAAATTACCTCGCCGACTATCAGCGAGCGAAGAGCAATTAGTAAACAAAGAATCCCAAAATAGAGAGCAGCTCGATCTTTTCTACGTAGAATATAAATAACAAAATGGTAAAATCCGACAATAGTTAAACCACCAATAATAAACATTTCTTTAAGCATTCGTTTCTCAGCCATACTTATTAATTCTTCTGCATTTCCGAATAAAAACTCTCCCCAAATTCCACCGTTTCGTGCAGAGTAATTGGAAACCTGTAAAACTAGATCAAATTCTGGCTTATCTAAATCAAGAGTGATGACTTGTGGATTATAGGTTGGACGTTCATCTTTTGAGCTCATACCAATTTCACCAATTTGACTCACTAATTTCCCATTGATCCATAGTTTCGATGCATTCGAAATAAGCGGTACATAAAGGCCCTTATGAGTTGATAAGCTCTCTTCATTTACTTTTATTTTAAGTGTATATGTGGCATGTCCCTCACCTGGTAATGTCTCATTGTTCATTTCAGAACCCATCCAGATATGAGGAAATGAAACAAAAGTTGAGGGATTATCTGGTACTTTTTCTGGGTTGAGGAATTTGTTCCAATATAAACCCCACTCCCCACTCATCTCTATATAATTGTGCTCTTCAAAATTTATATCACGTAAATCAAGTACCCCATTTTTTGCTGTTATCTCATTACCATGAACTGCAAAACTAACAGTTGGAGCAACTGTCAAACAAGTAAACACCATCAGAAACAATAATAAAAGGAATTTTTTAATTCTTTCCATACTTATCTCTCCACTCCTCTTTTGGTGCGATCATTCTTTAGATGTCAAAAACAAAGTATAAATATACAGTAAGTACATATATTTTAAACAAAACATGGCAAAAATAGATAGTTTTCAATTGATGAATAAATTGAAGTGTTAAGAATTCTTTTTGAACAACCTCTTTAATTATACTTATTCTACAACTATATTAAAACCTAAATGTTTATTAATTCAAATCTACAATTTTCTCTTCTTTTAACGCTCATTTAATGATAAAAATACTAAATAGGTTGAGAATTAATGTAATAATCCTAACCGAAAAGCAGAGGCAACCACTTGGGTCCTGTTTTTTGCTGCCGCGTCTCCTTTTCTTGATAAAAATAATCCAAGACGTTTCCCCACTTGCTCGAGTAAAGCTAATTCCTCTTTCGAACAATCAAATTCTTCCCCTAGCTTATCAAAAGTAAGCCACCCAAACAACTGATTTTTATGAGTGAGCGGTAAAAAAATAATAGAAGACAGATTAAATAATTTGATATGCTCTTTTTTTATATAATTTTGGGGGCTCTTTAAATAAATTGGTTTTTTTAACTAAAAAGATATTCTCCTCGGTTATTTGTCCTTTCATGCTTTGCACCTTTGGAAGTTCGGCACCTATGACGCCATAGAACTGATTTGACCAGGGAATATAAGCGTAAAAAACACATCGTTTATAATGAAAATAGTCTTCACACTTTTTTAATATATATGGCAAGTCTTGAACTCCTGAAGAGCGAATCAGGAGCTTATTTAATTTGTCTAACAGTTGGAGTCTTTTAAGTTCCCTATTTTCATGGGGATTTTTATTGGTAATGACTGAAAAACTCTCATCTGCCCACTTGTTGTAACTCTGGACAAGGTAAGTAAAAATAGATAATAAAAACATTAATACAGCAGAGATTCGGTTATATTTTATTTGAATCATTAATGTAATTAGCGACTTTTCGAAAAGCAGTTGAAACAGGTTAAAACTTTTCCTATTTAAAATGGACAGCTGGGATTGAAGCCAAATATCTAAGTGGTCCGCATAATTTTCCTTGCTAACTTCCGTGTTAGGATGAGTTAATAGTTGTAAAAATGATTGCAGCAGTGCCTCAATAATTTTTCGATCTGTCTCCGAAATGGAAGCTTCTAGATTTAGATAGGTATTGCTATTTTCTTCAATCTGTTTGCTGTGAGTTTTGATAAACAATACGAATTGTTGAAACGTAATTTCCTCATATTTTTGAATTGGCTGAGACATAAGAAATTCTTCTCATCCAAATAAACGCATCCTGCAAATGGAGGGTCTTCACACTAATATTATACAGCATCTTGTAGGATAGTATTTCAAACTCAGAGGAGTAAGATGAAATTGTGACAAACAAGTGAATATTTTTTAGGGCGATAACAAATGATTCTTTTGATAATATTTGGAGTTACGATGGAAAGACACTTCCGGAGCATGTTTGTCGCTATCAGCTGGGTGTTTATTATGAAATTAATCTTGGAAAAAGATTTGTAAAAATTGAATATTATATGAAGAGTGAACTTCAGAGTAATTTTCATATAAAGTTTTAACTATCACGAGGGTATAGAATTTATTTCTTATTGGTCGGATGTTTTTTTTACTGATAATACTACAAAATAATCATATTTATTTTTGGTAATTACTAGTGTGTGTATCATATCGAATGAGGGTTCATCTGAGGTTAATACATGTGATTGAAGCATGGGAAAAATCTTTAATCGAAACTTATTATTTTTAATTAATTAATAAATAACATCTATATATTTAATTGCTATATTGTTTGCGTTTTAAATAAGAGGTACTATGAGGATAATACCATAAATGTCTAAGGAGGTTTTGATGATGGTTATTTTTATAGCAGGTGGAATTGCCTTGTTAATCAGGAGAAAATATAATTTAGATTGGCTTAAGACATTCGGTTATTTTTTATTGGGAATCTATGGATTGAACCTGATCCAGAGTTTCTTATCGGGAATTAACAGTTTTTTATATTACAGTAATGCCTTATTTTTGTTTGCCATACTCATTGTTTTTGCAATTTTTCAGTATCTAAAAAACGGTGGAGAAGGAAAATATATAGAAGAGTGGGAAAATGCAAATTTCCCTCTTCTTTCCTCCTTCCAGTTCTCAACCATTTTATATTCTAATTGTGACGTAACTAAAGTTCGTTACTATGATGATATTCCTTATAATCGTGCCAAATACTTTAGTTCAGGGACCGAAGTAGATATTGATATGGATTCTGTTTCCAACATCTTCTACGATGCTAATCCAGCTGATAATGAATTATCGTTTCAAGAATATGGTTTTTTAGTTACTTCGTTGGGCGTTATTATTAGTAGGCAAAAAGAACTGCCCAAACAAGGGAGACAACAGGTTTTTGATGTCGAAAAGACGTATTTGCCTTTCGCGAACGCTTACCGGTTTACTACTACTGGAAATTGCCTTACTGTGTACTATGCGAGCCGAACTAAGAAAAGTGTTATTCTGTACGATAATGAATTAGAATTTCTTGCAGATGTTTTTGATCATGCTATCCATTCTGGTTGGAGTTATCATGTAGATAACGTTATCTCCAGTAATGGTGTTACAGAAGATGATATAGAGGAAATTGAAGATAATGTAGAAGATTATTATAGAAAGATGGAAGAATTAGACTCAGCCGTAGATAACATTACTAAGAGAGAAAAAGTTGATATAAAAAACAAACAGGTTGCTCATGCAGCTGTGGCTGGTAGCTTAGGGAGTATTGGAGCGGAATTAAGTCAGAATCAGATTAATGATCGATTTGGTGGGGGACAAGGTCACGGCCATGTGGGGGAACATTACGGAGATCTTCATGATAAGCTTCGCTTCAAATCAACGGAAAAATATGGGGCAAGCCATGAGAAACATGGTGCGGATAGAGCGGTAAATGGAGTAAATATACAGACTAAATATCACGCGACAGCAAACAAGTCGATAGACCAGTGCTTCGAAAATAATGGTGGAAAAGCCCTGTACGTAAATACGGATGGCTCAATGATGAAAATCGAAGTACCTAGGGACCAGTATGATGCTGCCCTAAAAAACATGGCAAAAAAAATAGAACAAGGCCGTGTACCAAATGAAGAAAACCCAAATAATGCAGCGAACTATGTCAAAAAAGGAGCACTTACCTATGAGCATTCACAAATCGCAACAAAATCGATTTTCGATAGAAGGAGTACGATTGCGGTTCGGGATAATAAGGGGAAAGTAATTAGAAATTCGAATGGGGAGATAGTGACTAGGGACGTTTCCTTTGGTGAAAAACTAGTGTGGTCGGCAGGTGGGGACTTTTTAACAGGGGCAGCAGCAGCCTTGCCATACGGTGTGGTTGCAGGTCTCTGGGTATACTGCAACAGCGTTTGGCAAGGAGCCGATAAAAGAGCAGCCTTGAAAAATTCTGCAATAGCAGCAGTCAAACCTACTCTGACAGGAGGGGTCATTTATATGGTCTCTTCACAGTTTGCAGGAAGCCAGATGGGTAGAGCCGTAGGGGATATGTATGTCAAAAAATTTGCTAAAAAGCAAATGACAAATAAATTGAAAACCGAAGCAGTTAAAAAGGGTACAATGGGCGTCATAACAGTAGCTATCACAGTTGGACCGGACTTGACTGATTGTTTGCGAGGACGGATGTCCATGAAGCAATTGGTTAAGAATACTGTTTCTACTGGAGTAGGAATGGCATCAGGAGCAGCAGTTGGCAGCGCAGTAGGGTCAGTTGTTCCAGGCATTGGTAACGCTATAGGAGCAGTTGTTGGCGGGTCTCTAGGAGCATTATCCGCTAAAAAAGTATTAGATAACTTTATAGAGGATGATGCAGTTTCCATGATTAGAATTTCTAAAGAAGAATTCATTGATACAATCATGATGAGTTCGCTGTCTCAAGAAGAATTTCAGACGATACTAGAAAAAACCTTCTTGCATAAAAAGTTCAATAAATTATTAAAATCAATGTATTCTGCCAAAGACTCTCGTGCCTACATTCATGCCTATTTCCTTGAACTCGTAGAAGATGCTTTTATGGCTCGAGAATTACCAGATGATGAAGAAATAATGGAAGTTGCTCAAATGCATTATGCTAGATTAGCGGCAGTCTAATCATCCCCTATTGAGCTGATTGAGTCTATGCTCTTTAGTGAATAACACTGTGAGTTTTTAAAATCAAAAATAAATATAATTAAAGCTTAACCACTCTAAGATTTTCTATAACTAGGAGGAGAGACAAATTCCATTTTCAGAAAATTCACAAGAGAAAAATACTTGATTATGTATACGGGCATTTACCTAATAAAGATAAGCATGATCAAAAGTTTTATCCATTTATAAAGAATAGTAGCTTGCGAGAAAGATTAATTACTTAATATAAAAATAGTCGAGTTATTTATAAGATTTTTGAAGGATTACAAGCAAAAGATGAATTGTTGTTAGCACAAGTTATTATGTATGTCTCTATTCAAGAAGCAGTAGTAAATTATCTTAGTCCTGCTCTGTAAGGATTCAATTTTGATAAGTATAAGTAAAATGTAAAAATTTGGAGAGGAGAATAAAAATGGAAGTAGCGTTAGCAAATGAAGCAATTAGATTAGGCGGTGCCTTAACTGAAGTTGCAGCAAAAACAACAGGAGAATGGGTTAATACTAAAATTAGACAAGCGAGAGAAAAAAAGGAAATAAAAACACAACAGCAAGTATATGAAGAAATAATTACTGAACTTTTGACTAATAAAAATGAATTACAAAGAATTGCGGATGAATATAGACAGTTATATGAGAAAGTAACTATTAGTGATGAAGACATAGAGTATTTGCAGTCAACTCTCAAACAAACAATAAACTTAGTTTCAAAATTTATGCCTAATCTGGGAGACCAGAAGGATAACTTAGATTTGTTAATAGATTTATTAAATAAAGACACTTTGAAAACAATGCAATTACTTGGATTCAACTATAAACAAGCTATAGGTGAACCCTTAACGGAAGTTGTATCTTCAATGATTTTAACAAAAGTAAATATGAGTAAAAATCCACAGAAAAGAAAATAGAGTTAGGATAATGTAGTGCCCCCCTAAATCCGGACACGGATTTAGGGGGCTTTTATATAGGGAAAATATAATAAAGAATTAAATATAAGAATTGTAAAGGAAAATGATCGTGGGTATACCACTAAGCATTTAAGTTGATAATAGATAGTCATAAGTATGAGAAGATATAAAAAAATTTAAATCAAACTTTTTTTGATGGAAGGAGTGCTAGTATATTGTGCTATAATAATCTTAATGAATCGCAGTAATCATCAGCTTTGAGAATGATGGAACTCGCGAATGTTTAACATAATAGTTGGAGGTATATATATGTCAAGTGTTGCACAACGCGCCAAATTACAATCTCAAATCTGGAAAATTGCCAACGATGTCCGGGGGTCTGTGGACGGATGGGATTTTAAGCAATATGTCTTAGGGACACTTTTTTATCGTTTTATTAGTGAGAATTTTGCTGCATATATTGAGGCGGGTGATGATAGCATCAATTATGCTGAACTTAATGATGATATTATAACGGATGAAATCAAAGATGATGCCATCAAAACTAAAGGATATTTTATATATCCTAGTCAGATGTTCAGTACAGTCGCTAAAACTGCAAACACAAATGAAAGTTTGAATACAGATTTAGCTACAATCTTTTCTGCTATTGAAAGCTCAGCAAATGGGTATCCATCAGAAAAAGATATTAAAGGCTTATTTGGTGATTTTGATACCACAAGTAATCGCTTAGGAAATACGGTAAAAGATAAAAATAGTCGTTTAGCTGCAGTTATTAAAGGGGTTGAAGGGCTTGATTTTGGTGAATTCCAAGAAAATCAAATTGACCTTTTTGGAGATGCCTATGAGTTTTTAATCTCAAATTACGCCGCTAATGCGGGTAAATCTGGTGGAGAATTCTTCACACCTCAGAGTGTTTCTAAACTAATTGCCCAATTAGCAATCCACAAGCAATCAACAATCAATAAGATTTATGACCCCGCAGCTGGTTCAGGGTCCTTACTGTTACAAGCAAAAAAGCAGTTTGATGCGCACATTATTGAAGATGGTTTTTATGGGCAAGAGATTAACCATACAACGTATAACCTTGCGCGTATGAATATGTTTTTACACAACATAAACTACGATAAGTTTCATATTGCATTAGGGAATACCCTTTTAGATCCTCACTTTGGTGATGAGAAACCTTTTGATGCCATTGTGTCTAATCCACCTTATTCCGTAAAATGGATTGGGAGTGAGGATCCAACACTTATTAATGATGAACGCTTTGCTCCCGCAGGCGTACTAGCACCGAAATCTAAAGCAGATTTTGCATTCGTTCTTCATGCGCTTAGTTATCTATCAAGTAAAGGAAGAGCTGCTATCGTTTGTTTCCCCGGTATTTTTTACCGCGGGGGCGCAGAACAAAAAATCAGAAAGTATCTGATTGACAATAACTTTGTTGAAACGATTATTTCGTTAGCACCTAATTTATTTTTCGGGACCTCAATAGCTGTGAATATTTTAGTTCTCTCTAAACATAAAACGGATACTAGAACACAGTTTATAGATGCAAGTGGCGTGGGTTTTTATAAAAAGGAAACCAATAATAACGTACTTACGGATGAACATATTGAAGCAATTATGGGAATATTTGATAGTAAAGAAGATATTGATCACGTTGCAAAAACGATTGAATATGATTCAATCGTTGATAATGACTATAATCTTTCTGTCAGTTCTTATGTGGAAGCAAAAGACACACGAGAAGTAATTGATATAGATGATTTGAATGCAGAAATAAAAAAGATTGTATCTAAAATTGACACGCTCCGTGCTGAAATTGATGAGGTCATAGAGGTGATTGAATCGTGATGGAGTCGAATTTTATGGAGAAATTGCTTGATGGTGTTGATGTTGAATGGATGCAGTTGGGACAACTTTCGGAAATAGGTACTGGTAGTTCGAATCGTCAGGATGAAAAGGAAAACGGGGAGTACCCATTCTATGTTCGTTCAAAAAATATTTTAAAGTCAAATGTTTATGAGTTTGATGAAACTGCTATTGTTGTGCCCGGAGAAGGTGGGATTGGTGATATATACCATTTTGTCCAAGGGAAATATGCTTTACATCAGCGCGCATATAGAATCCATTTACTTTCTGATAAAGTAAAAGCCAAGTTCTTATATTACGTAATGACTGAAAATTTTAAACAGTACATTTTGCAAAAAAGTGTAGGTTCTACTTCTATTTCAATTAGAAAACCGATGCTTGAAAGGTTTGAAATCCCCGTACCCTCAATCAGAGTTCAAGGAGAAATCGTCCGTATTTTGGATACCTTCACAGAGCTTACAGCAGAGCTTACAGCAGAGCTTACAGCTCGTCAAAAACAATATGCTTATTATCGAGATAAGTTGTTAACGTTTGAAGAGGGTGAAGTTGAGTGGAAGGCGTTGGGAGAACTTGCAGAAAATCATGATTCAATGCGTAAACCCATTACTAGTGGTTTGAGAGAAACTGGTGATATTCCTTATTATGGAGCATCTGGTATTGTTGACTATGTAAAAGATTTTATTTTTGACGGTGATTTTTTACTCGTTTCAGAAGATGGTGCGAATTTATTGGCTAGAAATACACCAATTGCATTTAGCATTAGTGGAAAAAGCTGGGTGAATAATCATGCTCATGTATTAAAATTCAATACATATGCTGAACGTAGATATATTGAGTATTATTTGAATAGTATAGATTTGACACCATATATATCAGGTGCAGCTCAACCGAAATTGAATCAAAGGAATTTAAATGCTATTAAAATACCAAACCCTTCGCTTGAAGAAAAAGAACGCATCGTCTCTATTCTAGACAAATTCGACGCAATAACATCTTCAATTACAGAAGGTTTACCTCGTGAAATAGAATTGCGTCAAAAACAGTACGAATATTACCGTAACATGCTGCTTTCATTTCCTAAAATTGAGAGGAATGCATAGTATGGGAAAGAGCTTAAATGAGATCGCGCAGCAACTAAAAGAAAACAACAAAAAAGTTCAGCTTATTTATGGCTTTAATGGGAATGGGAAAACAAGACTTTCACGAGAATTAAGATTGTTAGTTTCACAGAATTCAAACGGCGATATAGAACTAGAGGAATTAGAAGTGGAAAGAAAAGAAATCCTTTACTATAATGCTTTTACGGAAGACCTGTTCTATTGGGATAACGATCTAGAAAACGAACTTAAACCGAAACTCATAATTCGGCCTAATTCTTTTACGAGGTGGATTTTTGAAGAGCAAGGGCAAGACATAAATATAATTAGTAAATTTCAACATTATACAAATGACAAACTAACACCACATTTCAATGAAGATTTTTCTGAAGTAACTTTCTCATATGAGGGGGGTAACGAAGAAATTTCAGAAACTATCAAGATTTCTAAAGGAGAGGAGAGTAGTTTCATATGGAGTGTATTTTATTCACTTTTTGAACAGGCTATTAACGTATTAAGTGTCCCCGATCCGGCCGATAGAGAAACAAATCAGTTTGATGAGTTGAAGTATGTTTTTATTGATGATCCCGTAACTTCACTAGATGACAACCATCTAATTCAGCTTGCTGTAGACTTGGCACAATTAATTAAGAGAAGTGATTCAGGACTTAAGTTTGTCATCACATCACACAATACTACTTTTTATAATGTGTTATATAACGAAATCAAAAGTAAGACATGTTACATGATAGAACGCCAGGAAGATGGCACTTTTGAGTTTGACACAAAGGGAGGAGACTCGAATAAGAGTTTCTCCTATCACTTATTTTTGAAAAAAACGATAGAGAATGCCATTGAGGGCAATCAAGTACAAAGGTACCATTTCACTCTATTAAGAAACCTCTATGAAAAAACAGCAAGTTTTCTTGGATTTCCTTCGTGGTCACGATTACTTCCTAATAATCAGGAAGCTTATTATAATCGTATAATTCAGTTTACAAGTCATTCTACATTAGCTTATGAGAGTGCAGCAGAACCATCTCCCCAAGAAAAGAAAACTGTAAAATATTTACTTGAACATTTGATTAATAATTATGGTTTTTGGAAGGAGGAAGAAGATGAATGACTTAAAAACCATTGCGGAGTCAAACAACTTCATCGTACTGGAAAAGTATACCAAGTACTCAGAGGTAAATGAAGTGCAAGCAAGCTATCAAACAGAATCGGCACTTGAACGAGATTTTATCCAGGATTTAATCAATCAGGGGTATGAATATCTGCCGGGTTTAACGACTCCTGAAAAGATGCTTGCGAATGTACGTGTGCAATTACAAAAACTTAACAATATTGAGTTTACTGAGGCGGAATGGATTCGGTTTTGTGAGCAGTTTTTAGATACACCCAGTGATAATCACATTGATAAAACGCGTAAAATTCATACTGACTATATTTACGATTTTGTATTTGATGATGGTCATATTCAAAATATCTATCTAATGGATAAACAGAATCTCGCAAAAAACAAAGTGCAGGTGATTTCACAGTTTGAGCTAAAAGGAACACAGACTAACCGATATGATGTGACAATCCTAGTTAATGGGCTTCCTTTAATACAAATGGAATTAAAGAAACGTGGTATCGCTATTCGTGAAGCATTCAATCAAGTGAATCGGTACAGCAAAGAGAGCTTTAATTCAGAGAATTCTCTATTTAAATACTTACAGATTTTCGTGATTTCTAATGGGACTGACACGCGCTACTTTGCGAATACGACAAAACGAGATAAGAATAGTTTTGATTTTACAATGAACTGGGCGAAAGCAGATAATACGCTGATAAAGGATTTAAAAGATTTCACAGCGACATTCTTTAATAAGAATACGATGTTGAATGTACTATTTAATTATTCAGTCTTTGATTCGAGTGACACGTTACTTGTCATGCGCCCTTATCAAATAGCAGCAACCGAACGCATCTTGTGGAAAATAAAAAGTGCGTATCAAACCAAAAAATGGAGTTCCATCGAAAGTGGTGGCTTCATATGGCATACAACAGGATCGGGAAAAACGTTGACGAGTTTTAAAGCTGCTCGTTTGGCTACGGAATTAGAATTTATTGATAAGGTATTTTTCGTAGTAGATAGAAAAGACTTAGATTATCAGACGATGAAAGAGTATCAACGCTTTTCACCTGATAGTGTTAATGGTTCAGAAAATACAGCAGGACTAAAGCGAAATATAGAAAAAGATGATAACAAAATCATTGTTACTACTATACAGAAGCTGAATAATCTAATCAAAGGTGAAGCAGAACTACCTATCTATAACAAACACGTTGTGTTCATTTTCGATGAGGCTCACCGCTCACAGTTTGGTGAAGCTCAAAAGAATATAACCAAAAAATTTAAAAAGTACTATCAATTTGGTTTTACTGGCACGCCTATTTTTCCTGAGAATGCCTTGGGCTCAGATACGACTGCGACTGTATTTGGAAGAGAGTTACATGCTTATGTGATTACCGATGCAATCAGAGATGAAAAAGTTCTAAAGTTTAAAGTGGATTATAACGATGTGCATCCGCGCTTCAAGTCTATTGAGATGGAACGAGATGAGAAGAAACTAACTGCAGCAGAAAACAAAGAAGCCTTGTTACACCCAGAAAGAATTAAAGAAATATCTCAGTACATTCAAAATAACTTCCGCATAAAAACGCATCGTACGCACGCTAATGGTAAGGGATTCAATGCTATGTTTGCTGTCAGTAGTGTTGCTGCAGCCAAGCTTTACTATGAGTCATTGATGGCCTTACAGAAAGATAGCGATAAACCTCTTAAAGTCGCAACAATTTTTTCATTTGCTGCCAATGAAGAGCAAAGTGCCATAGGTGAAATTCTTGATGAGACATTTGAAATTACTGCTATGGAAAGTAGTGCCAAAGAGTTTTTAGCAAGTGCAATTAAAGATTACAATACGATGTTTAAAACGAATTATAATGTCGATAGTAAAGGATTCCAGAATTATTATCGTGACCTTGCGAATCGAGTAAGGAAAAAAGAAGTTGATTTGTTAATAGTAGTTGGGATGTTCTTAACCGGTTTTGATGCACCAACCTTAAACACATTATTTGTGGATAAAAATCTTCGTTACCATGGATTGATGCAAGCTTTCTCACGAACGAATCGAATTTATGATTCGACCAAAACATTTGGAAACATTGTAACTTTTAGAGATTTAGAGGAAGCGACTATTGATGCAATTACTCTCTTTGGAGATAAAAACACTAAAAACGTAGTCCTCGAAAAAAGTTACAGAGAATATATGGAAGGCTTTACTGATATATCTACCGGTGAAGCGCGTCGTGGTTATTTAGATGTAGTGCAAGAATTAGAGGAGCGCTTTTCGGATATTGATGACATTACGACTGAAAAAGACAAAAAAGATTTTGTGAAACTTTTTGGAGAGTATCTACGTGTTGAAAATATTCTACAAAATTATGATGAGTTTGCTAGTTTAAAAGCCCTACAATCGGTAGATATACACGATCAAGAAGCTTTAGAGTCATTTAAAGCTACTCATTACTTAACTGATGAGGATATAGCTGTTATGCAAGAGGTTGAGATACCGAAAGAAAGACTGATTCAAGACTATCGTTCTACTTATAATGATATTCGGGACTGGCTTCGCCGTGAAAAAGACGGAAAAGAAAAAGAACAATCAACGATTGATTGGGATGATGTAGTCTTTGAAGTAGACTTATTAAAGTCACAAGAAATCAATCTAGATTATATTCTCGAATTGATTTTTGAAAAGAACAAGAAAACAAATGATAAAGCTTCAATTGTTGATGAGGTCCGTCGATTAATCCGATCCAGTGTGGGGAACCGTGCTAAAGAAAGCTTAGTAGTCGACTTTATCAATCAGACAGATTTAAATGAGATTCATGATAAGGCAAGTATTATTGAGGCGTTCTTCTCCTTCGCTCAAGCTGAGCAAAAACGTGAAGCCGAGGAATTAATTCAGGCTGAAGACCTTAATGAAGAGGCGGCAAAGAGGTATATACTTACTTCACTGAAGAGAGAATATGCTAGTGAAAATGGATCAGAATTGAATAGTATTCTACCAAAAATGAGTCCGTTAAATCCTAAGTATTTAACAAAAAAGCAAAGTGTTTTTGAAAAAATTGCAGCATTTGTAGAGAAGTTTAAAGGCGTAGGAGGAAATGTCTGAAAGAGACAGAACAATTTAAATCATACGTAAAATATTATCTTAGATAAACAACAAAATATAAGAACTCCCCCTAAATTAGACAGCCGAAATAGCAACTAGCTAATTTAGATGAAGTTCTTATCTATTATTTCTCGCGTTTTACTTCAATACGGTAACCATCGGGATCTGTTACGAAGAAGTAAGATGGTTTGCCACCTGCAAGGCCTTTTAATTCGCCTGTTTCGTAGGCAGATGCTTTACAGATGTCATGCATTTTTTCTAAGTCACTAACGGTTACACCTAAATGACTAAAGCCATTTCCAACTTCGTATGGCTCTGCATCATAGTTATACGTTAATTCGATTTGAACAGAAGAACCAGGTGAGTTCAAGTAGATCAAATCAAATTTATTCTCTGGAAATTCTCTGCGGCTCGCAATCTCAAAATCAAATAGGTTTGTATAGAAGTCTAAAGTAGCTTCAATGTCTCTAACACGTAAGCAAATTTCAACTAATACTTGGTTCATAATTATATCATCCTCCAAAAATGTCTTAATTCTATTCTAACATGAATCGATTATTTACGCATTTGATTCACTTAGTTGATTAACTTAATGTTCTCCCCCCTTTACTTATGTCGAGAAAAGGGTTATAGTTATCAATGTAGTAATTTTGTTAACAAAATAAGATTGTATGTTATTCATGTATGTGATTAATTCTCTCTTTATTTTTTGAACGAAGTATTATAATAAAACGTGCAAAAAGCACAACGGAGGAATATCATTATGAATAACGGTACAGTAAAATGGTTTAACGCAGAAAAAGGTTTTGGATTTATCGAATGTGAAGGTTCTGACGATGTATTCGTACACTTCTCAGCAATCCAATCTGAAGGATTCAAATCTTTAGACGAAGGGCAAGCAGTTACTTTTGAAGTAGAACAAGGTAACCGTGGACCTCAAGCAGTTAACGTTCACAAAGCTTAATTTAAACTTTAACTTATCAAACACCTCAGCAAATTCGCTGAGGTGTTTTTTCTTTTTAGCGCATTATTTTTCTAATCCGTGTTAAAAAAACGAGAAATTTGTTGATACAACAGTTGTACTTTCCTTTTAATTTGAGACTCTTTATTAGATAGTATCAGTTAATGTTACCGATAATCTTAAAAAAAATTGGAAGAGTGACTAATATGAATATATTTTTTTATCGAATCAACCAAAAAAGATAGCTGAAGTTTCGGAAATGATTTTTGGTGAATTTTCAATGAAAATGGGGAGTACTATGAAGTTTGAAGATGTTGTTAAACACTTTTCAAATACAAAGCATAATACAGTTGGATTCTTTGGTCGGAAATACAGTTTGAGTGTACCACGAATGGTTCTTTTAGTTGTCTAACTTAATTTTACAATTTGCGTTACTAATAAAAGTCGTTGATAAAGATGAAAAAGTAAAATCCAAAATTGTAAAGCACAAAATTGTAGAAAGACATTCTGTTAAGTGAAATCACTCTAAAACAATAATTAAACAATGCGAAAATAATATTTAAATTGAACTATGAACTATTCATACGCCTGAATTCTTCTTGAAAAATGTTTTTTTAAGGTTTAAGCATTTCAATTTTTTAAGAATAGCCATTAGCATGACTTACCAATCCAACAAGCTGACCATCATGCCGTCATGGTTCTCCAAGAAGGAGGAACTGTCGGTCTTATCAAAATAGAAGCCGTTCGTTGCTTCCTAGATGAAATTTCCATGGCTTCCTTGTGGTAAAGCCGGAACACAGTCTGGGCGGACACATTCTATCCCAGAACCGGGAAGGCGAAGCTTGTGAGGCGATGGCTTCTTTCTTAAGTAACTGGGTATTCCTTCAGTGAGTTGGCGGATGAATCAGCAGGATAGCCGGCTAATTTTGAGAAGCTCGAATCCATGAAAAGATTCTCACCCGTATTATTCACTAGCAATTTTGAGTTGAATTTTACGCATCTTTCCTGTAATTTAGCCATTGAGAGGACCTCTTTCCTTGGTTAGGTTTAGACGCTTTGACCATAGAAGATTGGGGTTTTTTTGTACACCCAAATGGTGCAGGGATGTAGATAGAATAATAGCGCCACAATACGCTTTTAGTGAATATTTAGGAAAAAGATGAATGATTCAGGATGTTGTTTCCAGTTTATTTTACTTAGTGCTACAAATGCCCTATGACATCATAGTAATGTGGATTACCAGACGCCACTGGAAGTATGTTTTGAGTTATCTAGATGAACCGGCTCTGTCTGGCTTAAATTGAAAAATCAAAAATAAAAAAAACAATTGACAGCCCTTTCATAGGGTGGTAATATAGCCCTATAAATGAAACGTTTCCAAAAAGGGAACTTTATTTTTCGAACAAATTGGAAACGTTTCAAAAGGAGGGAAAAGAATTGGCAACATCTGCCTTTGATAAATCAGAAACGAAAGTAAAAAGACGTTCTTCAAGATGGGAATATATTAAAAAGCACCGCCTCTTGTACCTGATGTTACTTCCGGGGTTACTACTGACTTTGATTTTTAAGTATATCCCCATGTATGGAATTTTATTAGCTTTTAAGGATTATAATCCATTGCAAGGGATTTGGGGTAGTGATTGGATAGGGTTAGACAACTTCAGAGAATTCTTAGGCTCACCAAATTTCGGGATGCTGTTAGAGAACACATTAAAAATCAGCATTTACGGATTAATTTTAGGATTCTTTCCTCCCGTCATACTTGCGATTTCATTGAACCAAATTATGAATAGGAAATGGAAAAAAAGATTTCAACTGATTCTCTATGCGCCAAACTTTATTTCATTGGTTATTATCGTCGGAATGCTGTTTGTCTTTTTGGCTGCGAATGGGCCAATAAACGCTATTATAGAATCCGTAACGGGACAAACGGTGCGATTTATGACTCAACCCAGCTATTTCCGTACGCTCTATATTGCCTCTGGAATCTGGCAGGGAATGGGTTGGGCTTCTGTCCTCTATACAGCTGCACTATCAAATGTAAGCCAAGAATTAATCGATGCATCGTTCATTGATGGTGCAAATATCCTGCAGCGTATTTGGTATATTGACCTGCCCACGCTTCGACCGATGATGCTGATTCAGTTCATCTTATCAGTTGGAGGGGTAATGAACGTCGGTTATGAGAAAGCATTCTTGATGCAGACACCTATGAATCTACCGGTCTCTGAGATTATCTCAACCTATGTCTACAAAGTGGGTCTACAAATGGGCGACTATGGATATTCCACAGCCGTTGGGTTATTCAATACTGTCATTAACATTATTTTACTGTTCATTGTAAATGCAATTGCGAATAAAATAAGCGAAGACGGAAACGTTCTGTAAGGAGGATAAAATGATTTCATTAACAAAATTTGACAAGCGGATTTTATGGTTGAATCGTATGGTGATCGGGCTACTTATTCTTGTCACTTTGGGACCCTTAATCTATGTATTGATAGCTTCCTTTATGGACCCGTTCATACTACGATCACAAGGCCTCAGCTTCAACCCGGCAAACTGGACGCTGGAAGGTTATCGAAGAGTATTGCAAGATCCAGCGATTGTACGAGGGTTTATCAATTCGATTGTTTACTCGTTTTCTTTTAGTATTCTCACTGTTGCGTTGTCCGTTCTAACTGCTTACCCATTATCAAAGAAAAACTTAGTAGGGAAAAGACCCATCACTACTTTCCTCATGATCACCATGTTCATCGGGGGAGGGTTGGTTCCTACCTACTTGTTGATCAAGAATTTGGGAATGCTCAACTCGATATGGGCAATTGTTCTTCCAGGAGCTGTGAATGTCTGGAATATTATTCTGGCAAGAACGTATTTTAGGCAAATGCCTACTGAACTGGAAGAAGCAGCCATCATGGATGGGGCCAACGAGATGCAAGTTTTTCTGAAAATTATGTTACCGCTTGCTAAACCAATTATCTTTGTGCTGTTTCTGTATGCTTTTGTTGGACAATGGAATTCCTACTTTGATGCGATGATTTATTTGAATGATGCAGATTTACAACCCCTCCAACTTGTATTAAGGAAAATTTTAATTCAAAATCAGCCACAACAAGATATGGTAGGTGCTGCTACTGAAATGGCTGAAATGGCACAGTTGGCTGAATTAATTAAATATTCGACCATTGTAGTATCGAGTTTGCCGCTCTTAATCATGTATCCATTCTTCCAGAAGTACTTTGACAAAGGTATTATGGCAGGTTCATTAAAAGGTTAAAAATATAAAAAAAGGAGTATCACTCATTATGAAAAATAAAAAAATTGCCCCCTTTATTCTAAGTACCACTGCAATAACCTTGCTAGCAGCTTGTTCGGGAAATAAAAATAGTGCATCTTCTCCGGATTATGAATTAACGGATATCACCCTACCTTTGGAAGAAACCGTGACACTGAAAATGACGACTTCTAGTTCGCCGCTAGCACCTGCTGATCCGAATGAAAAATTGATTTTCCAGCGATTGGAAGAAGAATCAGGTGTTCATATTGATTGGAAAAACTATTCATCGGATTATGTAGAAAAACGAAACCTAGATATTTCTTCCGGTGATTTACCTGATGCGATGTGGAATGCAGGTGCAAGTGACTATGACTTGCTGTCTTGGGCAAAAGACGGGGTCATTATTCCGATTGAAGATTTGATTGAAAAACACATGCCGAATTTCAAAAAAGTTCTCGACGAAAATCCGGAGTATTTAGGAATGATTACGGCACCGGACGGGCACATTTATTCTTTGCCGTGGATTGAGGAATTAGGACAAGGGAAAGAATCGATTCATACAGTTAATGATATTCCTTGGATTAATGTAGAATGGTTGGATGCCTTAGGTTTGGAAATGCCACAAACAACAGACGAACTGATGACCGTGTTGGAAGCTTTCAAAACCCAAGATCCCAATGGGAACGGTGAAGCGGATGAAATCCCAATTTCGTTTATTTTTGACGGTGGAAACGAAGATATGAAGTTTTTATATGGTGCGTTTGGAATCGGTGACAACGATGACCATCTCGTAGTAAATGATGATGGTACAATTGATTTTACTGCGGATAACGAGGAATACAAAGAAGCTACGAAATACTTCAACGAATTATATAACAAAGGCTTAATTGATTCAGAAGTATTTGAGCATGATTGGAATGCCTATATTGCCAAAGGAAAGGAACAAAGATATGGGCTGTACTTCACCTGGGATAAAATGAATGTTTCTGGTGACAACGAATCCTATCAACCGCTTCCTGTACTAGAAGGACCTACTGGGATCAAGCATGTTACCCGTACCAACGGCTTTGGCTTTAGTAGAGACCGTTTCGTAATCACCAGTGCAAATAAGAATTTAGAACTAACGGCAAAATGGGTCGATCAAATGTATGAACCTATTCAATCCGTTCAAAATAACTGGGGAACCTACGGGGATGAAGAGTTGCAAAATATCTTCGAATTGGACGAAGAAAATCAAATGTTGAAACATTTACCGTTAGAGGGAACAGCGCCTGGAGAATTGCGTCAAAAAACTGAAGCGGGTGGCCCGTTAGCGATTTTGGATGAATACTATGGAACAGTTACAACTATGCCGGATGATGCAAAATGGCGTCTCGATATTTTCCATGACAACTATTTAGAATTTGTCAATAATGAAAACAACTATCCACGTGTGTTCTTGTCTCTGGAGAACGCAGACAGAATTGCTCAAATTGATGCCGATCTATTTCCGTTTGTGAATCGGAAAAGGGCAGAATGGATTACCAATGGAAAAATTGATGAAGAGTGGGACAGCTATATTGAAGAATTGGAACGTTTGGGATTGAGTGAATGGATGACCATCAAACAAGAGGCATACAATCAAAACCAAGCAACCAATGAGTAAGTAGTCCAGAAAACAGCAATGAAAGAGGGAATGAAATGGAACAAGGAACAAAACCGGTTTATACGCTAGCTGAAGCTAGAGAATTTATTGAGGCAAATCGAGAACGGGTGGATGGTACATACAGAAACCAGTACCATCTCATTCCGCCGGTTGGATGGATGAATGATCCAAATGGTTTCATCTATTATCAAGGAGAATACCATCTCTTTTATCAGTTCTATCCTTATGATTCTAAATGGGGTCCAATGCATTGGGGTCATGCCAAAACAAAAGATTTAATCCATTGGGAAGAACTGCCTACTGCCCTGGCTCCAGATGAACCATATGATCAGGATGGCTGTTTCTCAGGAAGTGCCATTGAAAAAGATGGAAAATTGTATTTGATGTATACCGGGCATCGCATCGAAAATGGGGTTGTATATCAAACACAATGTATTGCCGTGTCCGAAGATGGAATCAATTTCGAGAAATATGCAGCCAATCCGGTGATTGATGAAAAAAGAATGGGTGAATATGGGAATATCCATGATTTCCGGGATCCGAAGGTAATCAAAAAGGATGACAGCTACTATTCAATTATCGCCTCCAAAACAGAAGATGACCGTGGACTGATTCTCCTTTATCAATCCGATGATTTATATGAATGGAAATTTTTCTCTGTATTATTGGAAGGAACTCATGATCAAGGGGTAATGTGGGAATGTCCCGACTTATTCCATTTAAATGGGAAAGATGTCTTGATCATGTCACCGATTGAAATCAACCCTAGAGGAGTAGAATTCCATAATACAAGTTCTACGGTAGCTTTCATCGGCCAAATGGATTGGGAAACCGGTTCTTTTGCAGTAGAAAATGACCATGAAATTGATTTTGGTTTGGATTTCTATGCACCACAAACAACCAGAGACAGTGCTGGACGCCAGGTGATGATTGCTTGGATGCAAATGTGGGGGAGAACCTTGCCAACTGACTTATTGGGACATAAGTGGGCTGGATCCATGACACTTGCCAGAGAGCTGTGGGTGGAAAACAATCGCTTGTATCAAAAACCAATTTCAGATGTTTATCAATCACTAAAAATCATTGAAAAACAAACAAATCTTGTCATTGAAAATGAAGTGAGAAAATATCATTCTATCAGTACCAATAATCGTTACTATCAGTTAACGTTAGGTGTAAGCCAGGCCGATGCATTCCAGGTTTATTTAGCAAAAAATAAACTCGGGGGCCTCGTACTTGACTTTGACAAAGAAACCAATCAATTAACTTTCTCTCGAAAAGATTTTGGTCATCCAATCACAGGAAGTGAACCTAGCCAGTTAACAGAGCGGACAGTAATCCTGAATGGCAATAAGATAGAATTGGAAATATTTATGGACACGTCTTCTGTTGAAATCTTTGTTAACCAAGAAAAAACCATGACTTTTACTTTCTATGAAGAAACCCTTGAACCGAATTTATATATCGAGGCGAAAGGAATCCTGGAGGTACCGCTTTTGGAAATAGGATGTGTGCAAGTATGAAAGAATTATTTGGAAGTATCGAGGCGGGGGGAACAAAGTTTGTTCTGGCAATAGGCGATTCTGATTACAATATCGTCGAGCGGCTGTCTATTCCTACTCATACACCTGAAGAAACAATGCCCAATGTGATTGATTTTTTCAAGCAATATCAATTAAAGAGTATCGGCTTGGGATGTTTTGGACCTATTGATTTGAAAAAAACATCCCCCACTTATGGATACATTACGAATACTCCAAAAATTGCTTGGCAAATGTATAACATTGTAGGAAAATTAGAAGAAGCATTAAACGTTCCAGTTTTCTTCACGACGGATGTAAATGCGGCTTGTTATGGGGAGTATACAATCGGAAGTGCTCGGGATTTAGATAGTTGTGTTTATTTTACTGTGGGAACAGGGATAGGGGCGGGAGCGATCAATCAAGGCTCCTTTGTGGAAGGATTCAGCCATCCTGAAGTAGGTCATATGATTGTAAATAAGCATCCCCTTGATGACTATGAGGGGCACTGTCCCTATCATTCAAACTGTCTGGAAGGTTTTGCTTCGGGACCGGCCATTAAAGCCCGGCTTGGAAAAACAGGAGAAGAAACCAATGAGCAAGATCCGATTTGGGATATCATTTCATCCTATCTGGCTCAAGCCGCCTACAATACGACACTTTATTTCTCACCCCAAAAAATTATTTTTGGTGGTGGAGTAATGAAGCAACCTCACTTACTTGGAAAAGTAAAAAGTCAGTTTGAAGAATTGTTAAATGGCTATGTCTTAACTCCTGCAGTAGAGGACTATATTGTATTACCAGAATTAGAAGATAATCCAGGTACAATCGGTTGTCTTGCCTTAGCAAAAGAACAATATACATAAAATTAGAGATGTTCCCTTCAAGAGCGATGAATGACATTGCTTGAAGGGAACTTGGTTTATTTAGTCATTTAAATTATACTGAGACTTAAAGACAACGAAAAATGGGAGGTATCATAATTGAAAGCGACCATGAAAGATGTGGCTAAGCTAGCTGGTGTAGGTCTTGGTAGTGTTTCGCGGGTTATAAATAATGTGCCGGTTAAAGAAAGTACAGCTGCTAAAGTAAAAGCAGCCATTAAGGAATTAAATTATGAGGCAGACATCTATGCAAGAGGATTAAAAACGAATAAGACCTATACAGTTGCTTTGATCCTGCCTACTATATGGCATCCTTTTTTCGCAGAATTTGCGTACTACGTAGAAACGGAGCTCGAAGAAAGGAATTATAAATTATTACTGTGCAACTCGGATGGAAGACCAGAAAAAGAATACGAATACATTCAAATGGTCAGACAAAATAAAGTGGATGGTATTATAGGCATTACTTATTCCGATATTGACCAGTACATTTCTAGCAGCTTGCCTTTCGTTAGTATCGATCGTTATTTTACTGAAGATGTGATATATGTGACCACGGATAATGTGGAAGGGGGACGGTTGGCCGCTAGAGAACTGTTTAAAAGAGGCGCAAAACATGTGGCTTTTGTAGGTGGACATCAAGAGACTCCGAACGAAACGAAAAACCGAAGAAAGTGCTTCCAATTAGAAGCTGAAAGATTGGGATTGGAATGTGAAGTGCTAGATTTATTGGAACCGATTGAGGATTTACAGTCGGATATAGAGAAGTTTTTGCTCGAGTACCCCACAATAGATGGGATTTTTACAATCACCGATTTGGCTGCATTGGATGCCATACATGTCATCAATAAATTAGGGAAAAAAGTACCAGAAGACATTCAAGTAATTGGATTTGACGGTTTGAAGATGACAAAAGAAGCGCAATATGTTGTCTCCACAATCGCTCAGCCAGTTGAAGATATGGCCAGAACGGCAGTTTCCTTACTACTAAACGTTGTGGAAGGGAAAGAAGCGCCATCAAGAACGGTTCTTCCTGCTGCCTTTAAGGAAGGTGCAACTACGAAAAAATTAGAAAACAGAGAAGAGTGAAATCGAACAGATAGAAATGACTTGATTGCTAATTGATTAGTTATATGTGACTTTACTACAGCTATCTTACCTTTTATGCTAGTGATGACTCATCTTAATGTCCGTTGTTTCAATTCCTTCTTCAATAGTATTGTTATCTTCTTTGTTAATAGCGGGAACGATGTTCGTTATGGTAGATGGGTCTACTGAAATTAAGCAGTTATTTTCAGAATATATCATGATAAATAGGATTACAATAATTGGAAAGAGCCATCCTGAACCAGCTATGACAAAAATTAATAAGATTGATCAAAAAGTTAAAGAGGAAGATGGTCTCAGATTTCCACCTGGAATTTTTATCCTTTTCAGGATGATCTTTTAAAGATTTTCCTACTTCAGAGATTAAATCGCTAATCGATTCATGTAAATCGGTGTTCGGAATCGGTTTAGATACGCAGAAATTTTGGAAGCATTGATGTTTTGGTGTAAAAGGTTGTTTTGGCTTTCAACTTTCATAATATTACTTTATAATCCTTCAATTAAAGAAATCAATAGCGCCTTTTGTTAGAAACGGGTATGATAGAACTAACAAAATGTAAGGAGTGGTTAGATGACAACTTATCAAGTACCAGATGTATGGAAGTGGGAAGACGAGACAGATAGTTTAAGTGGCAACCGTCCGGATTCAGGCAGCCGTTTTGACCAAACGTTACCAGTCGGAGAAGCACCTTTTCAATTGTACTCATTGGGAACGCCGAATGGGATTAAAGTAACGATTATGTTTGAAGAATTGAAGGAACTAGGTGTGACGGAAGCCGACTACGATGTCTATTTAATCAATATCGGAAAAGGAGACCAGTTTGGCTCTGATTTTGTGGCCATCAACCCTAACTCTAAAATTCCAGCCCTAGTTGATCAAAGTCAACAACCGCGTGTCGAGATTTTTGAATCGGGCTCGATTTTACTATACTTGGCAGAAAAGTTTGGCAAACTGATTCCATCTGATAGTCACGGCCGAACAGAAGTCTTGAACTGGTTGTTCTGGCAAATTGGTGCTGGCCCTTATGTGGGCGGCGGTTTTGGTCATTTCTTTGCCTATGCGCCTGAAAAACTAAAATACCCTATCGATCGCTTCACTATGGAAACGAAACGTCAGTTAGATTTGTTAGATAAAACGCTAGCAAACCGTGATTATATTGCAGGTGATAGCTATACGATTGCTGACATTGCCATTTGGTCTTGGTATGGTCGTTTGGCACAAGGGAAATTATATGATGGATCAGCTCAATTCCTAGACGTTGACTCTTATAAGAATCTGGTTGAGTGGGCAAACCGTATTGCTGACCGCCCAGCTGTTCAAAGAGGGTTAGAAGTGACATATCAATCGCTTGAGGATGAATAGGTCTAAGCACAAACCGGTCTGTTGTTCATATCAGTTGCTATTGGTTTAGTCGAGGCGTAGTATAAAGCTAGAGACAAAAACAAAGGAGCGATTGATAATGAATAAGGCAGTTGAAGGTTTAGTGAGTCAAGTGTTGGCATGTCAAAAAGCTTGTCAGATTTGTTTTGATGCGTGTTTGAAGGAAGATCATGTGGCGATGATGGCTGAGTGTATTCGGACGGACCGTGAATGTGCAGATATATGTGGGCTCGTTGTCGATTTTGCTTATAGAGAAAGTAATCTATTTTCTGACTTAGTCGCCGTTTGCGTGCGTGCCTGTGAGGTTTGTGCAACGGAATGTGAGCAACATGACCACGACCATTGTCAACAGTGTGCCAAAGCCTGCCGCGAATGCGAAGCAGCTTGCAAGGCGTTTTTAGCGGCTTAGTAAATTAAAATAGAACTAAGGGGAGGCTGGGGTAAAATCCTAGTCTCTTCTTAGTTTTACCTATTTACAGTTCAAACTCAATACAGAAGGTAGATCTAACGTATACTGTGTCATTATTATTGTTGCTTTAGCAACTTACAATGATGAGATATTCGGGCAAAAACTCATAGCATAGCTCTCAATACTCGGGTGGTCTAACAATTAGCAGATAAAAGTCCTTTTCCCAGCTTCCTTTTGACAGGTGTTGGAAAAAAGGTGGTATACTGAACCTACAACATGAAAAAGGAGTAAGAAGCGTAGTGGCAAGAAAAAAAAAATTTAACCAAAGGGAACTTTATGAAGCTACAGAACAGTTGATGTTGGAAATAGGGTATGATCGATTCTCTTTCCAGCTATTGGCCGACAAACTTCACGTTACTCGGACAGCTCTATATAAATATTATAAAAATAAAGACGATCTATTAAAAGCCTATCTCAATAATAGTTTAAAAGAGGTCTTAGAACGACTAGACAACATCGATTGGTCGATGAATTATAATGATAAACTTCAATTATTAATGGATATAGTCTTTGACTATGCAGACACACATAAAATATCCAGTATGGTTCCTAACCAGATGTGGACGAAAGAAAATGAAATGGACTCTTCTATTCAACAGTCTAAAGCTTTTCACATTCAATTCTTCAGTTTTATCCAACAACTAATTGAAGAGGGTCAACATAAAGGTGTCTTGAAAAAGGATATTCCTCCGGAAATTATTATAGAAACAATCTTTCATAGTATCAACTTACCCAATCGTGCAGGGCTACCTCTCGATAAAAGAGCTTTTTATATAAAAAGAATGTTGTTCGAAGGTATTTTAGTCTGAATACAACTTCATAATTAGTGACACACATGTCACTTTGGTGTATACTAAACCTTACTTTCATAAAAAAATATATAGAAAGAGGGAGAAGAATGTTTTTAGCAAGGAAAGAACTTTGGTTTTCTAAACGACGATTCCTATTGATTGGTATAATTGTTGTTTTTATAACTTGGCTTGTATTTATGTTATCTGGATTGGGAAATGGATTATCAGACTTAGGGACTGCAGTAATTCGTTACTCAAATATGGATGTTGCAATATTTCAAGAAGATTCAGAATTCGCATTAGGGAAGTCAATTCTATCTCAGGAAACGGTAGCGCAAGTTGAACAAGTGGAGGGTGTTGACGAAGCAGCAGGCATTATCACATCTGCTGGGGCTATTTTATTAGGTGATGCAAAAGGTGATGAATCAGGTAAAAAGACTTCTGTCATGTTTGTTGGAATCGAACCAGGTAGTTTTTTAGAGCCAAAGGTTATTCTAGGGGAGTCATTGAATTCGAATAACCCAAACACAATATTAGTAGATGAAAGTCTAAAATTAGAAGGCTTTTCTTTAGGCGATTCAGTTATATTAAGTGGTGTGGGGACGGAATTTGAAATAGGTGGATTTGTCCAAAATCAAAAATTAAATCATATGCCGGCAGTTTATGCTCCACTAGATACAGTTCAAGCATTTAAATATCTTGTTCCTGGCTCAAATCAAGGTATTGACAATCCTATAAATGCTATTTTTTTAAAAGGATCCGATAAAGTCGAAAATCGCATATCACAACAGATTTCTGGTGTTGAGATTGCTAATAAAAAGCAAACATTAAATGGCGTACCGGGTTACAAAGCAGAGAGCGGAACGATTAACTTGATGCTATGGTTACTTATCTTAATTTCAGCATTTATTATAGCTGTTTTTTTCTACGTCTTAACAAATCAAAAGACCCATCAATTTGGCGTGATGAAGGCCATTGGAGCAAGTAATGGTTTTGTAATTAGAAGCGTGGTGTCTCAAGTGTTCTTGTTGGTCTCCATCAGTATTGTGATTGGTATAGGACTAACTTATCTCACAGAAGCTTTTTTACCAGAAAGTATGCCCTTTAATTTATTAGATGAGATGGTTGTAGTGTATAGCTTTGTTATTTTGCTGACCAGCTTGTTTGGTTCGCTATTTTCAGTGAGAGGTATTGTTAAAATTGATCCAGTTACGGCTCTAGGGAGGTTAGAATAAAATGAGTGGTATTATATTAAAGAATATAAGCAAAGTTTATCGCGAAGGTGATTTTTCAACGCTTGCTTTAGATAATGTATCATTGAAAGTTGAGAGTGGGGAATTTGTCGCAATCATCGGGCCCTCCGGATCTGGAAAAAGTACGTTCCTCTCCATTGCAGGAGCATTGCTAAAGGCATCGGAAGGTGAAGTTATTATTGGCGATACATCAACTTCTGCATTGTCAGAAAAGAAACTATCAAAGATGAGACTCTCAAATATTGGCTTTATTTTACAAACATCCAATTTACTGCCGTATCTAACTGTTTTAGATCAATTACTAGTAGTGAAAAAAATGAATGGATCAATCAAAGCAGAAGATCGTGAATTTGCTAAAGAATTATTGGAAGAAATTGGACTAGGAGAAAAGCTAAATAACTATCCTTATCAATTATCTGGAGGGGAACGCCAAAGGACAGCGATTGCTCGTGCTTTCATGAATGATCCGAGTATTATTCTAGCAGATGAACCGACTGCAAGTTTAGATTCTAAGCGTGCTCATGATGTTGTTTCACTTATTTCTAAACAAGTAAAAACACGTCAAAAAGCAGCAATTATGGTAACCCACGATGAAAGAATGTTAACGTATTGTGATCAAGTCTATAGAATTGAAGACGGTATTTTAAAAAAAAATAATTAAGCGACAAAAAGATAACAGGGGCAGCTTTCCCTGTTATCTTTTTGCCTAAATGGATAGTTATGATAAACTCACTTTAAGAATAGACTGTATCAAGGAGATGGCACGATGAAAGCTGAACTCATTTCTGTAAGCTCAAGTTTGCTAACTGGCGTTTCTGTGAATGATAATGCGGCATTTTTAGCACGGGAATTGTCAGCAATGGGTGTGTCACTGACGCAAGTAGTTATGATTCATGACGACAGCGAAAAGTTAAAGGCAGCTGTTAAAACAGCAGAAGCTGAAGCAGAACTGATCATTTTAACGGGTGGTCTAGGTCCGGACGACAATGATATTGTGAAAACAACAGTGTCTGACTATTTGAACAAGCCGCTTGTTCTTGATGAAGCGACCCAGAACCGTATTATTACCTATCATAAAAATTCAGATCTCGTCATGCCGAAAAATAACCAGCTACAAGCCTTAACCTTGCTGGATTCAGTTCCGCTTGAAAATGTGACCGGCCTTGCGTTGGGGATGTTTTACCAAAGTGACAGCCATTCCTATTTACTCTTGCCAGGACCAACCGATGAACTGATTCCCATGTTTAACGAACATGCCAAACCTTTACTCATTGAAAAACGATTAAAGAAGCACCATTTCAGCGATCACGTGATTCGTCTCTTTGGTTTAACAATGGCACAGGCACAACATGATTTAGGAGACTTATTAGGTCAACAAGATGATGGCTTTATTCAACTGTATCCTGATGGCTTGGAGATTGAAGTTCATTTGGCCACCCATCACAAAGAAAAGAAGAAAGCTAATCAACAACTCGAATCACTCAAGGAGAAAGTCACTGATCGTGTAGCTGATCATATCATCGGTCACGGCAAGACGGATTTACCTCATCTTGTTCGTGAGTTATTAATTGATCAAGACAAGCAGATTACGGGGGCAGAGAGTCTGACCGGAGGAGCTTTCTTAAGTAGGCTATCGAGTTTGTTTGAAGCTGGGTCTATTTTTGAAGGTGGGATAGTGACCTATAGCAGTCGTGTGAAAAATGAGCTGTTAGGTGTCAGCAAGCAAACCATTAAAAAGTACGGCGTTGTGAGCGCGGAGTGTGCGTTTGAGATGGCGGAAAAGGCGTTAGCCAAGTTTGATGCGGATATAGCCGTTTCCTTAACGGGTGCCGCCGGACCGAGTTCGTTAGAAGGTGAAATTCCCGGAACAGTCTGGATTGGCATCGCTCAAAAAAATAAAAAAACCTTCGCTAAAATTTTTCATTTCGGCTATAAGCGAAATCTCAACCGAGACTATTCGGTTTGGAGTGCGTTTAATTTGGTTCGTCAAGTCTTGTTAGAGGAGGAAATAGCTGATATTGTTCATAAATCGTAAAGAAAACCCACTTTTTGCTAGGTGCAGAGAGCGGGTTATTTTTTTATTTAGTTTGTCGGGCAATATCGAGTGCTGTTTCGTAACGGCGTGGTTCTTTTTTGAAATCATAATGGTCGTTTCGAATGGATGCTAAAGGGCATTATCTCCAAATTAACCAACCTGAAATAACAATCGTAGCGATTAAAGCTCATTTAGGTTAATGTTTGCTAGAAATTGTTTCTTGTGAGCCTTCTTTGTGCTTGTCAGACTAGTTTGTCTTCTCTATAATGAGTGTTGGGCTTGAAAGGGCTTTAATATCTATAGTCAGACTAGCAATCTCTGAATGAGGCAGGTTGACTAATCATGAGGAGATTGAAATGATTAAAATTATGGCAGACTCTACGTGCGACTTGTCGCCAGAAATTGTAGAGCAATACAATATCGGGATTGCCCCGTTGAAAATCAATATCGGAGAAGAGTCTTACCGAGATAAAATTGATCTCTCCGCAGATAAGTTTTTTGAACGGTTGCCTGGATTGAAGGAACTTCCAACGACATCGATGCCAAGTCCAGAAGAGTATCTGGCAATTATCGATGAAGCAATTGAGCAAGGTTACACTGAATTTTTGTGCATCTGTATGTCGAGCGGCACGAGTGGCTCTTACCAGTCAGCTGTTTTAGCGAAAGAGTTATTTTATGACTTGTACCCGCAGTCACCCATTAAAATTCATATTGTCGATTCCTTATCCATGAGCCATGGCAGTGGCTGGCTCATCTTAAAATCAGCACAGCTGTTAGAATCGGGTTACTCGTTTGAAGCGTTGATTGACTTTAATGAATCGCATAAAAAACAAGTCAAGCATTTCTTGTGTGTAGAGGACTTGAAAAACTTGATTAAAAGCGGCCGAATTTCAAATGCCGGCGCATTTGTGGGAAGTTTATTGCGCGTTAAACCTATTATGTCGATGAAGCAAGGAAAAGGCGCCATTGTTGCTAAAGTAAGAGGAACGAATAAAGCGCTGAAATATTATGTGGATGAATTTGTGAAACGTAAACGGACTTCAAAGGCATCATTCATTTGATGCAAATGGGTGCAGTTGTCGGCACACATGTCGGTCTAAACGGCGTATCACTATTTTTTATGGAAAAATAATTATTAAAAAGAGGTTCAAGACTGAAAAGTGTCTCGAACCTCTTTATTTTGTAATAATCCAGAGGTTCAGTGTCGAAAAGTACCTTGAACCTCTTAATTTTGTAATAATCCAGAGGTTCAGTGTCGAAAAGTGTCTCGAACCTCTTAATTTAGTAGCAATCCAGAGGTTCAGTGTCGAAAAGTGTCTCGAACCTCTTAATTTTGCGATAATCCAGAGGTTCAGCGCCAAAAAGAGTCTTGAACCTCTTTAAATGCTAAAAATCTAAAGCTTCACTCATCAAAAGCTCTCAATTCACATCCATCATTGAGCCTTTTCAATTTATTCGGTAAAATAGACCAGAACGAGTTTTGAAAACGAGGCGAGGAGCAACACAATGAAAAATATCAAACTAACGATTGAATACGACGGCAGACGTTACCTAGGCTGGCAACGTCTGGGCGATTCTGATAAAACGATCCAAGGGAAAATTGAAAATATTATTCACGAAATGACAGGGGAAAAAATAGAGATTATTGGCTCTGGCCGAACAGATGCGGGCACCCACGCAAGGGGACAGGTGGCGAATTTTAAAACGGCATCTACGATGCCATTAGCTGATATGCAAGACTTCTTGAATCGCTATTTGCCGCAAGACATTGTAATCACCAAAATTGAAGAAGTGCACGACCGCTTTCACGCGCGCTACAACGCAACAGGTAAACAGTATAGCTACTACATTTGGAATCAAGTTGTTCCCAATGCTTTTGAGCGCAATCGTAGCTATCATATTGCAGAGAAATTGGATCGCGATTTAATGGAAAAAGCAGGCCAAATATTATTAGGTACACACGACTTTATTGGTTTCTCTGCTCTTAAAAAAACGAAGAAATCAACCGTTCGAACAATTGAATCGTTAACGGTTACCCAAGAAGGCCGCATGATTCGTGTGACGATTTCAGGTAATGGCTTCTTGCATAAAATGGTACGAATTATAACAGGTACCCTAGTAGAAATTGGTTTAGGTCATATGCCCGTTGAAGCTATTGAAGAGATTCTGCAACAAAAAGTTCGCAAAGAAGCTGGCGAGACAGTGCCGGCGCAAGGCTTGTATTTAGACGAAGTTTACTACAAATAAAAATACAGCGACTAGCTCTATCGAGCTGGTCGCTGTATTTTTTATTAGTCTTCAGTACCCATAATTTGATTAATTTCTTGAGAAAGCAAGTCTGCTTTTCCGCCAAAGACAGCTTGGATGCCGCCTTGTACTTCAAATACGGCAGTTGCGCCTAAGCGTTTGATGGAATCTTTATCAACGATTGAGCCATCTTTTACTGAGACACGTAAGCGTGTTGCACAAGCTGTAACAGACTCAATGTTTGCGTCGTCGCCAAGTGCATGGATAATAATGTTTGCTTCATCATTCAATGATGATGGTGCAGAAAGAGTTGTGTTTTCTGAATCAGCTACTAAGTCGCTGTCTTCCATACCAGGTACGTTTACGCTGAATTTCGTAATCAAGAAACGGAAAATAAAGTAGTAAAGGAGTGCCCAAACGATTCCGACTGGGATAACCCAAAGCCAGTTTGTTTTGTCATTTCCTTGAAGTGGTCCGAATAAGAAGAAGTCAATGAACCCACCTGAGAAGGTATTTCCGATACGGATGCTAAGTAAATCAGCAACGAAGAAAGAAACGCCATCTAGGAAAGCATGAACCACATACAACCATGGTGCCACAAACAAGAACATATACTCGATCGGTTCAGTAATACCTGTTAAGAATGACGTTAAGGCACTACTGAAATAAAGTCCGCCGTTTTCTTTTCTATTTTTCTTAGGAATAGAATGATACATTGCTAACGTTGTTGCTGGTAAACCAAACATCATTGTTGCAAAACGACCAGCGAAAAAGCGTGTGCCGTAAGTGAATAAACCAGTGTGGTTTGGATCAGCTAATTGTGCAAAGAAAATATTTTGTGCGCCGGCAATTGATTGGCCAGCAACTACTTCTGTTCCACCTAGTGATGTATACCAGAATAATGGATAAATCGTATGGTGAAGGCCAACAGCACCTGTTAGTCTTAGTAAGAAGCCGTATAAGAATGTTCCAAAGCTTCCCATTTGAGCAACTGCTTCACCTGCAGAAGTCATAGCTCCTTGAATCGGTGGCCAAATTATGAAGAAAATAGTTGCTAGAATAATAGCTGAAAGAGACGCGACGATTGGAATGAAGCGTGATCCACCAAAGAAACCTAAGAATTGTGGCAATTGAATTTTGCGATAACGATTATGTAAAATAGCAACCGTACTACCAACAGCGATTGATCCAACAACACCTGTGTCGATTGTCGCACCCTCAGCTGCAAAAAGTTGTAAGTAACCACTGATTGTCGCTGCGAAAACAACGTAACCAACACCACCAGCAAGACCAGCTGTTCCGCGGTCACCGTTTGATAAACCAACTGCAATACCGATTGTAAAGATAAGCGGTAAGTTAGCGAAAACAGCATTACCAGCAAAGCTCATGACATTCAAAATAACTTGAAGCCAAGCAATATCTAAAAACGGATAAGCAGCTAGCGTACTTGGGTTTGTTAAAGCACCACCCAATCCCAGCAAAAGACCAGCAGCAGGCAAGATAGCAATAGGTAGCATCATGGCTCTACCTATTTGAGAGAATTTTTTAAACATGTTTGTTCACTCCTTTTTTTATTTGTTTAAATGATTGATAAAACGACTAGCAATTTCCTTTGGACGAGTAATTGCGCCACCGACAACAATACCAGCTACCCCAATTTCTTGAATCATTTTAGCTTGCTCAGGAGTATGGATTTTACCTTCAGCAATCACATCAACACCGGCATCAACTAATTGTTTGATTAGATCAATATCTGGCCCATCTTGTTTAGTGCTGTAATCGGTATAACCACTTAAGGTTGTCCCAATAAAATCAATACCAGCTTGGAAAGCATTCATGCCTTCTTCAAAGGTTGAAATATCAGCCATAAATAGTTGATTTGGGTATTTTGTTTTAATGTCATGAATAAATTCATTAATAGTTTTGCCATCAAAACGCTCACGTTTCGTACAATCAAGGGCAATAACTTCAACACCTGCTTCAGCCAATTCATCGACTTCTTTCATAGTTGCCGTAATAAAAGGGGCTTGAGGTGGGTATTCCTTTTTGATAATACCAATAATTGGCAGATCAACTTTTTCCTTAATTTGCTTAATATCTCGAATAGATTCAGCACGAATCCCAACAGCACCAGCTTGTTCAGCAGCTAGAGCTAGTAATGGCATAATGCCACCTTCTTCTGTATATAAGGGTTCACCAACTTGTGCTTGGCAAGAGACAATAATGCCATTACGCATCTTGTTTAACATCTCGTTTTTCTTCACGGATTTTTCCTCCATTTTCTATTTATTTTCGGAGTTTATCTCCACAAACAGAATATAGCACACGCTTTCATATTTGTAAATAGCTAAATAAAATGGTCAACTTCGTGTATAATAAGCATACAACTAAGAAAAGGACTGACTTTATGGGACTTGCTCATACGATATTAGAAAACTATCACGCGTTAACGAAATCAGAGAAGTTAATTGCTGATTATCTATTGGCTGAAAAGGAACAGACCGCTTATAAAACCATGAAAGATGTAACAGATGCCGTTAAGGTTGGCGATGCGACTTTAATTCGTTTTTGTCAGAAACTCGGTTATTCAGGTTTTTCTGATTTAAAAATAGCGATTGCTAAAGATGAATTTACTAGTCAATATGAAGAAGAGAGTACAGATAAGTTTTATGATCAGATTCTGGATAATCAAATTAAGGTTTTGGAATCGACTAGACAACTGATTGATCCAGAAACACTTTTAGACGCCATCAATCATATTACGAATGCAAAGCGTATTTATATTATCGGAGTGGGATCGAGTGGCTTGTCTGCGGCTTCCTTGGAAAAAATGCTGTTGAGGGTAGGCGTTCATGCCAACCATACCATTGATCCGCATTTTCAAGCTCATGCCTTATCATTATTAGATGAAACTGATTTGGTGATTTGCTTTTCATTGAGTGGTCGCACAAAGGACGTCTATGATTCCTTGGCCATCGCTAAAAAGAATCATTGCCCGATTATTGCGATTACCAATTTTAAAACGTCACCTATTGCGGAATTGAGTGATATTGTTTTGCAAAGTGCGAATGAAGAATTTTTTGATGGTGGTTCGTTAGCTGGAAAGATTTCCCAACTCTATGTATCAGAAGTATTGGTGCGAGGGTATGAAATCAATAATAAAATTCAAACAGTAGAATTACGTGAAAAAGTTTTGCGGTCTATTCTAGACAAATTTATTGATTAAAAAGAGAGTGGGAAAAAAGGCGTTCAGCCCCGAATCACTGGAGCGAATAAGCGCAAGATGGTTGCAGACCATCTGAGCATGATTCGTGAAGTGGACGTCGGGGCTGCCTTTTTGAGCACATTTACGCTATATTATTCGGGTATAGGAAAGAGGTTGGGAATTTTTCCAACCTCTTTCTTTTTATTAAAATTCTAACGCTTTTAAGTCGTCAATTGTAACTGCTTCTTCGACATAACCATCAACATCGAAGCCGCTTAGGTTCATGAACTCTTTCATGAAAATGCTGTAGCCTGTTTTGTCTGAATTGAAGTTGCCTTCATTAATCTCTTTAATGAGTGCTTCCGTTTGAGCTTGGACTTCTGGATCAAGTTCCCAGCTGTCTGGACGTAAACGGCCAAGTTCATCATATTCAGCTTTGTCGCCGTAAACCATATCTCTAAAGGTGCGGTCGATATGCATAATCGGTGTTTCATGCGTGCCATTGTCAGCCATCACACGATAAAGTCCCATACAGTAAACAGGGAAAAATGGAATAACTGAACTTGCTTTAGTCGTTACAGCTGTTGCAACAATAACGGTCGCTTTACCATTAATGTCTGTTAATAAGTCATTAATGTGAACTGCTTTCTCATCACAATCTGCTTTGGCACGACCGAGTGTTCCGTCACCGTAGTAAGGTTTATTTAAGTCAGAACCCAGGTAAGAATAGTTGGTTGTTTGAACACCATCTGCTAGAACATCTGCTTCTTTAAGAGCTTGCATCCAGAATAACCAGTCTTCACCACCCATAACATTGACTGTATCAGCAATTTCTTCTTCGGTGGCAGGTTCTAAAACCTGTTCGTAAAATTCTTGTTTTTCAATGTTAACGTTTGGTCCAACAACATTTTGTCCGATTGATTTGATAACAGAGTTGATTCGTTCGCCCGTTTCAGGATTGATACGGATTCCTGAAGCCAAACTATAAACCACTAAGTCAATTTTTCCGCCAAATTCTGCTTTGATGTAATCAATAACATCTTGCTTTGTTTGATGGCTGAAGGCATCTTGGACAAAGTTTTTAGCGATTAAGCCTTCTTTTTCTGCGGCTTGTTTAAAGTAGATGTTGTTATACCAGCCAGCAGAACCTAAGTTTCGCTCTGATTTAGGTCCTTTTTCAAAAGAAACGCCAATCGTATCAGCGCCAGCTCCAAAGGCTAAGTTGATACGAGAAGCCAATCCATAGCTAGATGATGCACCGATAATCAATACTTTTTTAGGGCCTTCATAGTGGCCTTGTTCTTTTACATAGTCAATTTGATTTAAAACATCTTGTTTACAGCCAATAGGATTCACGCCGAAAGAGACGTTCCCACGCATTTTATGTTCGAATTTAATCATCATTACCTCCAAAAGTGTTTCATAGTAATACAATATCAAAAAAGCACAAGGTTGGGTAGTATTTCTATCATGAAAGTTTCATTATTTTTTAATAGTGGGCGAATCACAACGAGGATTGTTATAATAGAGAAAATGAAAGATGGAAGGAGAAAAATAATGACAATTCACATTCATCCTATTTCTGCTCTTAGTGATAATTATATTTGGCTGCTCGAACAAGAGGGACGGGTTATTATAGTTGATCCCGGCGAATCAGAGGGCGTGTTAGCTTATATAAAACTCAAAAATCTAATCCCAGAAGCGATTATTCTGACTCATAAACATGATGACCATATAGGCGGTGTGTTGGATATCGTAAACCGTTACCCTGAAACGCCTGTCTATGGTCCAATCGAGACCGGTCATTTAGCAACAACTGTTTTAAAAGAAGGGGACAGCATCGAACTTTTCAACCAAACCTTCGATGTTATTAAAACGGCAGGTCATACAGAAGAACATATTAGCTACCTCACTACCGATGTTCTTTTTTGCGGTGATGCCTTATTTTCTGCTGGCTGTGGTCGCGTCTTTACTGGTGACTACCAAGCCCAATACGATGCCCTTCAAAAACTAAACAAGCTAGCGGACAGCGTGGTTATTTATCCAGCCCATGAATATACAGAAACTAATTTGCGTTTTGCTAAAACGCAGGAGGGCGGAAATTCAGCGATTGACCAAGCATTGGAAGAGACCATTCAATTGCGTCAAGAGCATAAACCGACCTTGCCAACGACTATGGCAAAGGAACGGACGATTAATCTATTTCTGCAAGCAGAAAATTTAGAATCATTCATTCGATTGCGACAAGCACGAGATCAGTTTTAAGGAAAATAACCAAGTAGAATCAAAAAAGAGAGCCAGTCGACATTTTTTTCCGAATAAATGTCAACTGACTCTCTTTTTTTGCGTCACTCGACATATTCACTGCCAAACCACCACTTTGTGCCTCTAGTCGCAAACTTTCAAATGTGATAAAATGCTTGTGAAACGTCTGATATGTGAAATTTTTACATCTGATAAAGATTATAAATATAGTAATCTAGCTATTAAATGTGTATGTATGAACATTTAAAATCCCGATGTAAAAACAGATCATATAATAAATGATTCACAAAAGAAAGAAGGTTACTGAATGATTGAGTTGATTGCAACAACTGAATCGCTTGAACAAGGAAAGTTACTCCTAGAAGCTGGCGCTGACCAGTTAATAGTAGGAGAAGAGGTCTTTGGGTTGCGTGTTCCAGGTTATTTAAGTGATGATGAAATTGGTGAGTTAGTGGCTATCGCCCATCAAATGGGTAAGCAAGTTATTGTTGCTGCTAACGCGATTCTCCACAATGACAAAATTGAACAAGCACGACCATTCTTGAAGCGAATGAAAGCATTAAAGGTTGATAAACTAATGGTAGGAGACACAGGGCTCATCCAGATTATGAAAAATCCTGACTATTACATCCCCTATATTTATGATGCATCTGTGTTGGTGACGAGCCACGGCCAGATAAACTTTTGGAAAAAGTATGGGGCTGTCGCAGCGCTAATTGCTCGAGAAGTTCCTTATGTCGAGCTAGAATTGCTAGTTCCAAAAGCGGAATTGCCCGTCGTGACGCAAGTTTACGGCGCACAATGCATTCATCAAAGTAGACGAGAACTCCTTAATAATTATTTTAACTACATTGAAAAAGACGCATTAAATTTTGAAGACCGCCATCTCTTTTTATCTGAACCGGGTAAGGATGATACTCATTATGCCATTTACCAAGATAGCCACGGCACTCATGTGTTTGCCAACAAGGACTTGAACTTGATGGTGCAGTTGCCGATGCTAGCTGATATTCATGCAGACAATTGGTATTTAGATGGTCTTTATACACCGGGGCAAGCCTTTGTCGAAGTGGTCACTGTTTTCCACCAAGCGCGTACGCTAATCGAAAATAATGAGGCGACGCCTGAATTGCTGGCGCAGTTAAATGAACAAATCATCACCCATCACCCTGAAAATCGAGAAACCGATACTGGCTTTTTCCTTTATTCAGCGGATAAAGTGCGATAAGAGAGGAAGCAAATAATGAATACAACAATGAAACGCCCAGAATTACTAGCACCAGCGGGTACCTTGGAAAAATTAAAAACAGCTATCCACTACGGCGCTGATGCTGTTTATATTGGTGGCGACGCCTATGGTCTTCGGAGCCGAGCAGGAAATTTTTCTTTTGAAGAAATGGCAGAAGGGGTTGCCTTTGCCCATGAAAGAGGCGCAAAAGTTTATGTGGCTGCTAATATGGTAACCCACGAAAATGATCAAATTGGAGCAGGAGATTTCTTTCGCACCATTCGGGACATCGGCATCGATGCTGTTATTGTGTCCGATCCTGCTTTGATGCAGATTTGTGCCGCAGATGCGCCTGGCCTTGATATCCATTTATCTACCCAACAATCGGCAGTTAACTATGAAACACTTAACTTTTGGCAGGATGCAGGGTTGACCCGTTGCGTACTCGGTCGAGAGGTTTCTATGGCTGAGGTAGCAGAAATTCGTGCCAATACTGACGTAGAAATCGAAGCCTTTATTCACGGAGCGATGTGTATTTCTTACTCAGGTCGTTGTACCCTATCCAACCATATGGCTGACCGCGATGCTAATCGTGGCGGTTGTTGCCAATCTTGCCGTTGGAAATACGGTTTGTTTGACCTTCCAACGCTAGGTAATCGTCAAATGGTCGGCAAGGGTGAAGAAGGAATTGACGAGGCCTTTTCGATGAGTGCTGTTGATCTATCAATGATTGAGCACATTCCTGACATTGTTGAGAACGGTATAGATTCCTTGAAAATTGAAGGTCGGATGAAGTCCATCCACTACGTTTCCACCGTTGTTAATGTTTACCGCAAGGCACTGGATGCTTACATGGCAGATCCAGACAACTACGTTTTACAAGAAGAGTGGTTGGACGAACTGTGGAAAGTAGCCCAGCGTGAGCTAGCCACAGGTTTTTACTACGGCAAACCGACAGAGAATGAGCAACTATTTGGAGAGCGTCGTCGCAAGCCTCGCTATAAATTTGTCGGCCAAGTGCTTGATTATGATGAAGCAACCCAAATCGCGACTATTCAACAACGGAATCTCTTCAAAGTGGGTGACCAATTAGAGTTTTACGGACCAGGCATGCGCCATCATCCAGAATTACTAGTCGAGATGTGGAACGAAGAAGATGAAAGTATCCGTTCAGCTCCTCATGCGATGCAAATTGTTAAAATGAAGGTTAGCCAAGCGGTTAAGCCACAGGATATGATTCGAAAAACAATCGTTGAACGCAGCCGCCTTCGCCAAAAAGTAGCACAAGATTAAAAATCAGGGATTGAGAGAATGTTCTCTCAATCCCTGATTTTTATTGATGGTTATCAGCGTAGATAGCCATGGCATCGCGCATAAATAGCGCCAATCCATCACCAAATTGATCAATATTTTTTCTGAAACGATCATCGTCTATATACATCTGACCTAATCCCTTAAATGCTTCAAGAGAATAAGTCGCAATCGACTGTAAATGGAGATACCACTTTTCAATCGACTCTTGCGCTTGTTTAGAAGCCGGGTCTAAATGACGAACTTCAGCCAAATCACGGAAGATTTGATTGAATCGATCTTGATCTGTTGCCGTCATCTTACTCACGTTTTGATTGGCTTGGTCGACCGCATCGTTTCCCCAACGCTTCCGGGCCTCTTCTTCGTAAGGGTTATGTTTAAAATCAAAGCCTTTAAATTGTTCTTCTTTACTCATTTGTCTCTCTCCTTTTCCTGCTTCTATTGTTTTTTCAATGGTTTCAATCATCTGCGCCAGCTTCTGTTGCTTGTCCAGCAGCATCTGATGTTGCAACATTAATGCGTCTTGCCGGTCAAAATCGGGTTGATTAAGAATATCTTTTATTTCTTTCAAAGGAAAACCAAGTTCCTTAAAAAAGAGAATTTGCTGTAGGCGCAGGAGGTTGGTATCTGAATACAAGCGATAACCTGCTTCGGTCAGTTGGTCTGGCTTAAGTAAGTCAATGGCATCGTAGTGATGCAAGGTACGGACGCTAACACCGGTTAATTGAGCAACTTCTTTTATTTTCATCTGATTCTCTCCTTTCATTCTTACTATAAACCATGACGTAAGGTTAGGGTCAATACTTTACGAAAAAAATAAAATTGTGACAAAAAGCACATAATAATGAAAAGTAAAATAGGCCTGTGATATAATGATACTATCAAGAAGCAAAAGGGAGTATCCAAATGAATATTGAAACTATTATGCAAATTTTGCAAGATCAAATGAAAGTTGCTGTTTTTGCAACTGTTGATGAAGATAATAAACCTCATGCTCGTCATGCAAACATCGGAGTTGCTAACGAAAATGGTGTGTTTTTCATGACGCATCCACGAACTGACTTCTATAAACAACTCCAACATAATCAAAATGTTGCGCTAACAGCTATGTCTGAAGAGGGTTACTTGATTCAAGTGATTCGTATTGAAGGACAAATACGCCAAATTGGTAAAGAGCATCTACAAGAAGTGTTGAAAGACAATCCTTATGTGCAACATGTTTATCCCAATGAATCGGATCGCCAAGGTGCACAAGTTTTCCAGCTCTATAAGGGAGAAGGATTTTATCACAGCTTAACGCAAGGTCATCGCTATGTCTTTAGTTTTGACGCTGAATAATCATTAACCTTCAGAAGGAGTGTCGCTATGGATGTCCAAGAAGTCATGCAAGAATTAGCCCTATTAGGAAAAGAACGGATGAAGAAGATGTACCTGTCTAATGGTGCCCACGAACCCGTTTTTGGTGTCGCGACAGGTGCGATGAAGCCGTTATCCAAACAAATAAAAATAGATCAGCAGCTATCAGAAGAGTTGTACGCAACAGGCAATTATGATGCGATGTACTTTGCTGGCGTGATTGCAGATCCTATTGCCATGACGGAAGCAGACTTTGATCGTTGGATTGATCAGGCTTATTTTTATATGCTGTCAGATTTTGTTGTAGCCGTCACCTTATCTGAATCACCACTAGCTCAAGAGATTGCAGATAAGTGGATTATGTCAGGAGACGAATTGAAAATGTCTGCTGGTTGGAGCTGTTATTGCTGGCTTTTAGGAAGACGTAAAGACCATGAGTTTTCTAAAGAAAAGCTAGCTGGACTGCTTGGAAAAGTTGCAACTGATATTCAAACAGCTCCGGAACGGACAAAAGCATCCATGAGTAATTTTGTTTATACAGTTGGGTTATCGTACCAGCCGCTACATCAAGAAGCACTTCAAATCGCTCAAACGATTGGTACCATCGAAGTCAATCGGCCAAATAAAAAGCCGCTTGTCCTCAATGCATACGAGAGCATCCAAAAAGAAATTGAAAAGGACAGAATTGGGTTTAAACGCAAGTATGTCCGTTGTTAATAAAGAGGTTCAAGCATCTAATTTTGCTTGAACCTCTTTTATTTACGATGACATCATATAAAAAATTAATCATCAAACCACAAACTATATATAAAATTTTATATATTTCATTGACGTGCGAATTTATTAGGCGTATAATCAAACATGGTAAAACTTGTGAAAATAAACACAATAAAAGGAGGAGCTAATGAATATTGAACGTTTTATTTTGGCTAGGAAGACCAGTGGCTTATCTCAAAACGAATTAGCGGAGGGGATTTGTACGCAAGCGACTCTTAGTCGGTTTGAGAATAATGGTCACGTCCCTAATCTAAAAATTCTGATTCAGCTATGCAATCGACTCAATCTCCCTTTAGGTGAACTATTTCCAAAAGTAGGCGTTAAGCACTCTGAAACAATTGAAAAAATGAATCAGGCAGAGTTCTTTTTAATTACGAGTGAATTTGATCAAGCAGCTGATCTCCTTCAGACAATTGTCGGTAAAGAAGTTGATGATAACAGCTTAATCATGCGCTATCACTACTTAAGAGGCTTTGTGATGATTTTTAAAAACCAGCCAGTGATGGATATTCTATTTTTATTCGATCAGATTCTTCTAGAAGAAACGACTGATGACCTCTCCATTTTTCGACTGCTAGCCTACACCGGAACCGGAATGGTTTATGCTAGGGAAGGTGATCGTCAAAAAGCAGAATTTTATTTCAACAAAGTTCAAGAAAAGATTTATAGCTACCCGACACAGGAAATGTCAGATACGTGGCGTGTCTTGAACATTGTTTTTCAATGTGGTGTCTTTTACGCAGAAATTAATGAACTTGAAATCAGTAATGCACTCTTGGAATATGCTGTTTCGATTTGTTCAGATAATCACGTGACGTATTATTTAGCAAGAGCAGCCTTACAGCGTGCGAAAAATGCCATTGTAGAAGGTGAGCCTAAGCAAAAACTATTAGAACGCATTTACGATGCGCGTGCTTACTCCAAAATTAACCGTAATACAATTGCTCTGAAGGAACTGGCTCAAATGGAAGCGTCGCTGGAGGAATCACAATGATACAAAAGAAAGAACGCATCCATATGATGGGAACGGTCATTGATTTACTCATTGAACATGGCGATCCTGACCCAATCATGGCTGAGGCCATTGAGCGATTAAGGGTCTATGAGCAACGCTTCAGCGCCAACCGTCACGATTCAGAACTCATGGCTATTAACCATCAAGCTGGCCAAAGACCAGTAGTCGTCCATCCCCAACTATATGACCTGATTAAAATCGGGAAATACCATAGTTGCGCAGACGATAGTCATTTAAATATTGCGATCGGTCCCTTGATTCAAACATGGCGAATTGGTTTTCAAGATGCAAAAGTACCCTCGCAAGCCGAAATTGATGAGCTCTTAAGACTAACGAACCCTCATCATATTATCCTAGATGACCAAGAACAAACGGTTTTTTTAAAGGAAAGCGGCATGAAAATTGATCTCGGTTGCTTAGCCAAAGGTTATATGGCAGATTTATTAGTCGATTTTCTGAAAACTGCTGGTGTAACAGCAGCACTCATTAATTTAGGCGGTAATGTTGTTGGTTTAGGTCCTGTCAGACAGGGCCAGTCTGAGAAGTGGCGAATTGGGATTCAAGACCCACAGAAAAATCGCAACGATTACGTGACGGTTCTTGATATAGCCAATCAATCGGTGGTAACTTCGGGCATTTACGAAAGAAGCCTTAAAAAAGACAATCAAACCTATCACCATATCTTTAATCCAAAAACCGGTTACCCAACCCAAACGGATGTCGCCAGCCTAACGATTCGATCGAAACAGTCTGTCGATGGGGAGATTTGGACCACGCGCTTGTACGGCCACCAATCAGAAACCATTATCGACACGCTCAATCAGTTGGACGATATTGATGGCATTGTCATCACCCAAACCGGTCACGTTTTATATTCAAAATAACCAACCATGGAAGGAAGTAAACAACTATGCAAACATTTATCGGTCTCGTAGGAACAAACTCAGAACAATCAACAAACCGTCAACTGCTCCATTTTATGAAAAATCATTTTTCTGAAAAGGTAAACATAGACGTCGTTGAAATTAAGGACCTGCCCGTTTTTAACAAGCCAGAAGGTAGTGACCTGCCAGCAGAAGTGTTGGCGTTGGCAGAAAAAATTGATCAGGCAGACGGTGTCATTATTTCAACACCTGAATACGATCATGCAGTGCCGGCGTCACTAATGAATGCCTTGAACTGGTTATCTTATGGGATTTTCCCATTTGTGGATAAGGCAGTAATGATTACGGGTGCCTCTTATGGTGTCCTTGGTTCGTCTCGCGCTCAAATGCACTTACGCCAAATTTTAGATTCACCTGAACTAAAAGCGCGAATTATGCCGAGTTCAGAGTTTTTGTTAAGTCATTCGTTACAAGCGTTTGACCAAGATGGCAAGTTGTTAGATCAAGAACAAGTTGAGAAATTAGACGGTTTGTTTGAAGATTTCTTAACCTTTGTTGAAATCACTAATCATTTGAATCATGCGCATGAGATTAAGAAAAAAGAAGCAGAAAATTTCAAATGGGAAACTATTTAAGAAAAGGGGACTATTAGGATGAAATTAGTTGGTATCGTTGGATCAAACGCAGAAGTATCTTATAATCGTACATTGTTAACATATATTAAGAAGCAATTCCAGTCACTATTTGAGCTTGAAATTCTAGAAATAACGGACGTTCCGATGTTTAATCAGAGTGATGACCAAACAGACAGCCCAGTCATTCAAAATATTCACAATAAAATTTTGGCAGCAGACGGGGTTATTATTGCGACACCGGAGCATAATCATACCATTCCAGCTGGTCTAAAAAGCTTGTTAGAGTGGCTATCATTTAAAATTCATCCCTTAGAAGACAAACCGGTTATGATTGTCGGAGCATCTTACTATGATCAAGGCTCATCTCGTGCGCAACTTCATTTGCGCCAAATTCTTGATGCGCCAGGCGTAAACGCTATGGTATTGCCAGGAAATGAATTTTTATTGGGCAAAGTGAAAGAAGCTTTTGATGAAAATGGCAATTTAAAAGATGCTAGAACAGTTCAATTTTTAAAAGGAACGCTAGAAAAATTTGTTAAGTTTGTGGCTCTTGTTTCTTCAATAGAAGAACCAACGCCAGCTCAAGAAGATCTTTATGCGACTGGCAAAATTGATACGACCATTGAAGGTGTCGATATGTACGCAGAGGATTGGGTGGAGCAAGCTGCTAAAAAGGTAAATGCAGTAGAAGGCAACACTTATGTGAAGCTCGATCGCGGTATTTTGACAGTTGATCAATTGAATTATTTCTTGGCGTCTATGCCGATGGAACTCACTTACGCTGACCATAACAACCAATTCCTATACTATAACCATACTAAAGAGGCAGAAGACATGTTGGCGTCTCGGACTCCTGGACAAGCAGGAAACCCGTTGGCGAAATGTCATCCAGAAGGAAAGCACAACAGTGTGGCTTGGGTTATTCAACAGTTACGCTCCGGCGCAACGGATGCCGTTCGCGTTAATGTGCCAACTCATGGACCCGACAAATACGTTGTTCACAACTACCAAGCTATGTATGACAAAGAAGGAAATTATAAAGGCATTAATGAATACATCCTTGATTTCAAACCAATTATTGATTGGTACTTGAAACAAACCGGCCAAAAACTAGTCGGCGATGTGGATGCTGTATCAGGCGCATCTGAAAAAGATAGCCACGGAGAAGTTGACGCTGTGTCAGGAGCATCCGCTCATGACAACACACCAGCAGCACCAACCGCAACAGTAGATGCTGTCTCAAGTGCAACTGTAAAAGCATAATTAATAAACCAGCTGGGAATCTTTCCAGCTGGTTTTTTGTAGACTAGGGGATTATAAGTTCAGCCACCAAAAAACCTCCGAACTTCTTTCTATAACCACTACATAAGTAGAAACAGAGTGAAGCTCGAGCAATTAAGCATTAGCTTCATGATTCATTATTTTTCTAACTGCGAATAAATGGCGATGGCATCCATAACATGTAGCGGATCAACAATATCGACATAATCTGGACCAGCTTTTTGGGCACCAGCACCAAGGGTAATTAAAATGTAAGGTTCATCATTAATAATAGCTAGAGACGCTAAACAAACACCAGCTTCTTCTGTGAATCCCGTTTTGGCTCCAATAATATAATCCAGCATTTTAGGATATTGCTCACCATGACGGAAAACAGAATTCACTAAATAAATCCCGTATGGATTCATATTCGTTGGCTCAACTTGATAGTCAATAGTCGTAAAGACTCTATAAAAATCGTCATTTTCAAGTGCATATTCCAGCAAGACACTCAAATCTTTAGCAGATGAATAATTATTTTTATCATGCAAGCCAGTAACATTACTAAATCTAGTGTGGCTTAAACCGAGTTCACCAGCTTTTTGATTCATTAAGGCAACAAATTTTTCTTCAGAACCGGCCAGTTTGTAGGCTAAAGCTAAGCAAGCGTCAGCGCCAGAAGGAAGGACGGCACCGTATAAAAGGTCATTGTAAGTGACGACCTCATCCACAAGAAAACCGGTAATAGCAGCCTCTTGTTCAAACAAACCATCAAAGAAGACCTCTTCCATTACCACATCCTCGTTTAAGTCATCAATCAAATCAATCGCCGTAATAACCGTCATTATTTTTGTTAAAGAAGCTGGATAGAGAACTTGGTCAGGATTCTTAGCCGCAATGACTGTTTCATCATTTAGCCGAGTTAAGACAACACCGCTACTGTTTACCGCTGACAAATCAATTAAGGCCGAGTCACTCTCTATTACCGTTTCAATAAAATCATTATTTTGCTGATCAACGGCATTTGCTTGAGGATCTGGACCTTCAACGACACCTTCTACTACCGCTGTATCATTTGGGAAAAGTAAAGTCGTTTCTTCAGCAATGTAATAGCACACACTGATACAGATTGATGAAATAAGAAGTTTTTTACCAAATTTCTGTTTTCGCTTCCTACTCCGTATTTTTTTTCTCTTCAAAATTAGAACAGTCCCATCTTTATATACTATTATCTATTCTCGGTATTTTTTTCGTTCATTTTATAACTATGATACCGTTCTAATCCATTTTTTTAAATAGCGTCAGCCATTTCTTAATATTAATTTTAGTGCCCTAGCCAAGATTGTTGAAAGAGACAGGGAAAAGCTCTAGATTCATGTTATGATAGATACATTATGCCTAAGGGAGAAGGATTGTATGAAAGTGCCAATATTATATGAAGATAATCATCTTTTATTGGTAGAAAAACCAGTTAATATTCCAGTTCAAGAAGATGCGAGTGGCGATAAAGACGTGCTCACACTTTTAAAAGAAGACATCAAGGACCGTTATCAAAAACCAGGTAATGTTTACTTGGGACTTGTTCATCGTCTCGACCGTCCAGTCGGCGGTGCTATGGTATTTGCAAAAACCTCTAAAGCAGCATCGCGGTTGTCAGATATGATGCGACGACAGGTGGTTGAACGCAAGTATCTAGCCGTTGTGCATGGAAAGCCTCGACATAAAAAAGGGCGGCTTATTCATTATTTACACAAAGACAGTAAACGAAACCAAGTAGCTGTTGTTGATGCCAATCATCCGAAAGGGAAAAAAGCTATTCTAGATTATGAGTGGCTAGAAAGCAAAGACGGGATGAGCCTACTTGCAGTCCAGCTGCAAACTGGCAGGCCTCACCAAATTCGTGTTCAATTATCAGCAATAGGTCATCCTATTTTTGGCGATCAAAAATACGGCGCTAAATTGAGCAAAGTCGGTGAACAAATCGCCTTGTGGGCACATACGCTCATGCTCGACCACCCTGTAAAAAATGAACCCATTAAAGTGCGATCACTTCCGCCAACAAAAAAACCATGGCAGATGTGGCAGTATGATTTTCAACAATGAGTAATTGAAACAATACAAATACGATAGGACGTTAAAAAACGTCCTATCGTATTTTTTATGACTTAGATCATTTTCCATGACTTAAGTCGCAAAGTCTGTTTTGTTAGCGCTTTTACTGGTTTCATAATCATGATACCATGAAAAAAACAATAAAAGGAGATTAGTGGAATGGCTGAAAAAGGAAAATGGAGCGAATCGATTCAACGATTTGGACGGACATTATTATTACCCATTGGTGTACTTGCGCCAGTAGGGATGATTTTAGGAATTAGTGGGGCGTTAGTCCAGTCTTACATGATTGAGCGATTTGCATTCTTAGGGAACGAAATGGTTAATGCTATTTTAGTGAGTATAAGAACAATTGCTAGTGTCGTTTTTGATAATATTCCTCTTCTTTTTGCAATGGGTGTAGCCTATGGGATGAGTAAGAAGGACAAAGGGATAGCAGCTTTTGCATCGGTTACCGGCTACTTGACGTTAATTATTACGATGAACGGTTGGTTGACACTAACAGGGAAAATGGCTGAACCTGAAGTGATGACTCAAAGGGGACAAATTAATGTTTTAGGTATTCAAACAATGAATATTAGTACAGCTGGTGGGATTATTACAGGTTTGATAGCAGCCTGGGCAACGGAAGTTATACTCACTACCTGGAGTCGGTATGTATTCAGCAGTTAGACCTTATGAAGGTGATAGGAGTTCGTACATGTTGTTTGATAGTATCTTAGAAGAAGTATTGCAATTAACGACAGAAATTCTTTTAAGGACAGAAGAGCTTACGCGAACGATGGTTCCTCACCCAGATCGGATGTTACATAATGCGCTACGTAACGCTGGCCTAGATAATTGTGAGCATGTCATGATGGAGCTAGCTAGCAAGCTAGGAAAAGATAAAGCCCATTCCTTAATGTATGATATCGCCATGAAAACAGCTGCAGAGGGAGAAGATTTCTATACAAACCTCATAGCTAATCCGTTGATTTCAAGTGAATTCACGACTGAGGAAGTAAAAGCGATGATTGATCCTCGAAACTATGTCGGTTTATCTAGCTATTTAGCACAAATGCAAGCAGACCGAGCTAAGAAAATGGTTGAAGAAATAAAAATCACTTTCTCTTAACCATTCATACATTTATGTGGAGACCTCTGGTAAAATACATGAGAGGTCTCTTCCTTTATTCTAATCTGATTGATAGAAAGGTGTGGAACAATGAATACAAATGAGAAGAGTTTAGCGTTGCACCAAGAAAAAAGAGGGAAAATTTCCGTTGAAAGTAAAGTAACGATTAATAGTCGAGAAGACTTGGCTCTTGCCTACACACCAGGAGTCGCAGAACCGTGTAAAAGAATTACTGAGGATGTGACACAAGCGTATACCTATACATCTAAAGGGAATTTAGTCGCTGTTGTAACGGATGGGACGGCTGTTTTAGGTTTAGGTGACATTGGACCAGAGGCAGCTATGCCAGTTATGGAAGGCAAGGCCATTTTATTTAAAGAATTTGCAGGTGTGGATGCATTTCCGATTTGTTTAGATACGAAAGATCCTGAGGAAATCGTTCAAACCGTAAAATTACTAGCCCCAACATTTGGTGGCGTTAATTTAGAAGATATTTCGTCACCACGTTGCTTTGAGATTGAAAAGCGTTTGGATGAGCTATTGCCGATTCCTGTTTTTCATGACGACCAACATGGAACAGCGATTGTCGTTGCGGCTGGTATTATGAATAGTTTAAAACTAGTCGGTAAGCAGTTAGCTGATGTAACGGTGGTTTTGAATGGTCCTGGTGCTGCTGGAACAGCCATTATTAATATGCTAATGGATATGGGGATTGGGAAGGCCATTATTTGTGATGAACATGGTATCCTAGCAGAGAATCGTCCAGAGCCTATGGATGATCACAAAAAAGTATTAGCTCAAAAATCTAATCCTGAACAGATAACTGGTGATTTAGCGGATGCTATGAAGGGTGCTGACATTTTAATTGGGGTATCTGTTGGGGGGATCGTCAGCCAACCAATGGTACAATCAATGAATGCCGATGCCATTATTTTTGCTATGGCGAACCCGATTCCTGAAATGATGTATGAAGAAGCGAAAGAAGCTGGTGTTCGTGTCATGGGAACAGGGCGTTCAGATTTTCCAAACCAAATTAACAATGTACTAGCTTTCCCTGGTATTTTTAAAGGTGCCTTGTCTGTGCGCGCAACGACGATTAACAAAGCGATGAAAGTTGCTGCTGCTCAAGCCATTGCCGATATGATTCCAGAAGAAGAACTGCGTGAAGACTATGTGATTCCAGATGCATTAAATAAAGAAGTAGCGGAACAAGTAGCTCGCTATGTGGCCCAAGCCGCTATTGAAAGTAATGTTGCGACACTAAAGGAGGGTCTGTAATGTACCGGATAGAACGCGATTCGATGGGTGAAATTAAAGTGCCAGAAGTAGCTTTATGGGGAGCACAAACGCAAAGAAGCTTAGAAAATTTCCATATCGGATCAGAAAAAATGCCCTTAAGTGTGATTGAAGCTTTAATTTATATCAAAAAAGCTTGCGCAAAGGTCAATGAATTAGAAGGCAAACTTTCAAACGAAAAGGCACAAGCGATTCAAAATGTTGCAGATCAATTATTAGCTGATTTACCCAATTATGCGGATCAGTTTCCGCTTAGTTTGTGGCAGACAGGTAGTGGTACTCAAACCAATATGAACGTTAATGAAGTGATTGCCCACCTAGCTTCATCCGATGAAGCGCCGATTCATCCGAATGACCATGTTAACTTATCGCAAAGTTCTAACGATGTCTTTCCAACGGCTATGCACATTGCGGCTTATCAAGCAGTTGCAAGAGATTTATTACCAGAATTAGCGGCTTGGATAAACGAGCTAGGCGATTTAGAAAATCGCTATCTAAAAACAGTCAAAATTGGACGAACGCACTTACAGGATGCAACGCCTTTAACCTTTGGACAGGAAGTGAGTGGCTGGAAGAGTATGATTGAACATAGTTTGGTTGCTATTCAGACAAGTTTAGCATCAATCAGCCCTCTTGCTATTGGCGGAACAGCTGTTGGAACAGGTATTAACGCTTCGTTAGAATTCGGAGACAGCGTTTCTCATGAATTGGCTAATCTAACAGGCCTGCCTTTAACAAGTGAAGCTAATAAGTTTTTTGCACTGACAAGCCATCAACCACTTAGTTATGTTCACGGTGCGATGCGTGCCTTGGCTAGTGATGTGATGAAGATTGCGAATGATATTCGTTGGCTAGCAAGTGGTCCCCGTAGTGGTTTGGGTGAATTAACATTGCCAAGTAATGAACCGGGTAGCTCTATTATGCCGGGTAAGGTGAATCCAACCCAAGCAGAGGCACTGACTATGGTTGTGACACAAGTTATGGGAAATGATACGACCATTCAAATGGCAGCTAGCCAAGGGAATTTTGAGTTGAATGTTTATAAACCAGTCATTATTCATAACTTCCTGCAATCGGTCACCTTATTAGCAGACAGCATGCAATCGTTTAGAGAAAAATGCCTTCAAGGCTTAGTCATTAACGAAAATCGTATGGCAGACTTGGTTTCGTCATCGCTCATGTTAGTGACAGCACTGACGCCTCATATTGGCTACGAAAAAGCAGCTGAAATTGCTCATAAAGCTCTTGAAGAAGGAACCAATTTAGAAGAGGCTGCAGTTTCATTGAACTATGCAACTAAAGAAAATCTTCAAAAATGGTTAGATCCTAGCAACATGATTTAAAAGAGACATCCTCAATCAAAACAGATTGAGGATGTTTTTTAACTTATTAGATTTCAATGTTCGTTTTCCAGATGAAGAAGAGGCAGTGCAATTAAGCATCTCTCAAGAAGAACCAGTTTACGCAATTGCAAGACTGCGTATTCTCGATGATAAGCCTTATTCTTTGGAACATACGATTATCCCCATAAAGCTGGTACCAAACATTACAACCGAAGTTCTCAGCCAATCTTTGTATGATTATATGCAGCATGAACTGGGCATTATTTTTGGTGATAACCGTCAAACTGTTCGGGCTGTCAAACCTAATCAAGAAGACCAAACTCATCTCGATTGTCGAGCAGATGATCCAGTCTTAGAGGTCGTAAAAGTAATGTTTTTAGAAAAAGGCACGCCAGTTGAGTATTCAGTCGTTCATCACCGTTATGACATGGTAGAAGTGTCTTTCGTTAATGTCACACGAGATGCGATTATTGGCTAAAAAAGAGATGAAAATCTGCTGTATCGTACACCTAATCTAAAAAGAAATGCAGAGCGCTTCGAAAGCGTTCTGCATTCCTTTTTTTAAACGGATAAATGAAAAGGAGTATCTTGATAAATGAGCCAGCGTAAGCCTAAAGACATGGCAGCTTCATAATCTGTAACAAATTCAAAGTCAGTTCGATTAGGCTGTCTAGAAATATCGGGGTGGTTGTTTAATTGATCGACTACTTTTCCAATCTCCCAATAATTGGAAGATAAAACAAAGCGATGAGGTGCAATCGTTACATTATAAATGCCGATTAATTGAGTCAAGCGCTCAATATGCTCCTCGTTCGATTGCGGCGGTTTGGCATCGATGAGAAAGGGTAGGTACTTTGCTTCACCAGCTAGCGATAGATGGCCTTCTAAAAGTTGACCATTGGTGAAGATAGTCACGCCTGGCATACTTGTATTTGGGTAATAAATGCCGACAATCGTTTCATCAAAGGGAATCATATTCTGTATACAATGGCCAATGGTAACGAGATGAGCATCATTTTGGACATAGAAAGGCAAATCGGTCACTATCTTGACTGCTTCAACGATTGGCCAGCCATCAAAGACGACGCCGTAACCAGATTGGATGATACCATCGTGAACTTTCCCTGGAAATAAGAGACCAATTCGTTCAACATTTGGATGATTGTTCAACAAGGCACTCAACAGATCTAAAAAATCATTTAAAGATTTATGGTTAAAACCAAATTCATCTTTAGCTAAAACAGTACCATCTAAATCCACACACTCGGCTTTTAATATCAATTGACCATTTTTTTCCAATATCGCCAAAAGAAGGGCGTGAGAATAGTTATCGTTAAAGTGGTATTCAATCGCAGGACGACCAATATCACGTTGGACTAATTCACCTTCATAAATGCTACCAGACTCCATTAATTCTTTTAAAAGAGAGTTAATGGTTACCATACTAATCCCTGTTTCCTTAACTAAATCTGAAGCGAACATACGCTTGTGCTGGAACAACGTTCGCTGGATAAGAGTTCTGTTTTTTTCTCTAATACTATTTTTACCCATGAGAGTATCGCTCCTTAGTCTATTCATAGTCCGCCATTAGTTCAATCAGATTTCATTGCTTACTGAATCGAAATAGCGGTTATAAAACTCTCTCATTTTTTCTAAACCCTTCACCCATAACCCAATATGCTCAATTTTCATTTCTTATACCTCGATTTCTTTTATAATTCGCGCAGGATTTCCTGCAATAGCGACATTATTTGGGAATGATTTTGTGACAACTGAGCCGGCTCCAACAACGACATTATCCCCCAGGGTCACACCTGGTAAAATAATCGCACCACCGCCAATCCACACATTATTTCCAATTGTAATTGGCTTACCAAATTCCACACCACTGTTTCGTTCAAGAGGGTCGAGAGGATGGGTTGCTGTATATAATTGAACATTTGGAGCTAGCATACAATTATTGCCAAAGTGAATGGGACAAACATCTAGTAGTGTGGCATTAAAGTTTGCATAAAAGTGCTCACCGACATGGATGTTATAACCATAGTCAAAAGCAATCGTTGGCTCGATATACACATCTTCACCGCTACTTCCAAAACTATTTTTAATCAATGCTGTACGTTGATCAGTATCGTCGCAATGATTAATCGCTTTCATGTTTGCTCGTGCCTGTTTACGGTCTGTTGCTAATTCAGGGTCAGCTGGTCGGTAATATTCGCCAGCAATCATCTTTTCTTTTTCACTTTTTAACAAGATAACATCCTCCATCGTTTAATAAAGTCATTCTATCATCATAAAGGTTATTAATAAAGATGTTTATCTAAATTATTTCTGTTATTCTAATGTAAATGTAAGAAAAAGAGAGGTTTGCTATGTATTCGTACGGTCCAGCACATGTTAAGCAACATAATATTCATTTTTTAAAACGCATTTTAAAAGAAGAGCGTCAACCAATGACGAAAAATCAATTATCGAAGCAAAGTGGGTTAAGTGTGGTAACGATCAATAAACTGATTCCCGAAATGGTTGAAGGCGGACAAGTGTTGGAGATGACGAATCCGATTGTAACGGGTGGACGCCGAGCAGCTGTTTATCAACTTAACCAAAATCATCAGTTGTGTTTAGTCATGCTCTACATTGAAGAGGATAAAGAAATTAAAACCCATGTATCTGTCGTTAATTTGTATGGCGATCGATTGGCTTGCGAAGAGGATATTTTGCAGATGACAGACTGGGATTCAATTGAAAGTTGTATTCAGTCGTACTGTCGTAAGTTCCCTAATATAAAAATGATTTCTATTGGGTTACCTGGAATGGATATGTCTAGTATCTTAACAGTAGTTGATGCGGAAACAATGAAGGGGATAATCTTACATAAAAAAATTGAAGAGCGATTTGCACTTCCTGTAATCATCGAAAACGACATTAATGCTGCCGTCTTTGGTTATAAGCATACTAAAGCTAAGCCAGATTCGATCATCGTTTCTGGCTTATACTTTCCAGAACACTATCCTCCCAGAACAGCCTTAGTTTTTGATGATTATATATATCATGGGAGTACTGGACTGAGTGGTGAAACTCAACATCTACCTGTTTTTAATGATTTCACCTTTCCTTTGTCTGAGAAATCGAACATAATGTACATTTGTGAACAAATTATTCAAACAATTATAACAATGTATGACCCGAATGAACTAATTCTATATACGAAGGCTAGTGTAATGAGAAGAATTGAGTTAGAAACGATTAAAGAAAATCTGCTGCTGGTCTTTTCTTATGGAAAAGAAGTAGTGATAACCAATTCAGAAGATTTTCAAGATGATTATTACCAAGGATTAGTATTATTAGGGATTAAAGAATTAGAGATGCAAGATTATACCTTCAAAAATAAGTAGAAAGTAAGGCGGATTTGTAACGTTTAAGAAAAAAATTCTCTGAAATTAATCAAACAGAAAAAGCCATCCAATTTTTGGATGGCTTTTTTAATATCCTATAAGAATTTTTCAAGTGCGACAGCAATACCGTCTTCGTCATTGGATAGCGTAATGTGGTCAGCTGCGCCTTTAATTTCATCAGTGGCGTTCCCCATAGCAACGCCGATACCAGCGTAATCAATAATAGAGCGGTCGTTTTGGCTGTCTCCAAAGGAAATGACCTCGTCAGCTGTAATCCCACTGTCAGCTAAAACCGTATGTAGAGCATGCGCTTTACTAATGTCTTTGGCTGTTAACTCAAAATAGAAAGGTGCAGAGAATACGCCTGTTGCTGTGTCAGCAAATGGTGTATGGATATCTTTATGTACCGCTTCTAAATAGTCTGGATGACCAGCCACTAAAATCTTATTCAGTGGGAAATCAGCAAAGGCTGCTAAATCGTCCATCTCACACAACTTAAACGTTCCAATTTCTGCTTCGTATTTAATAACATTGAAAGGCTCATCTAGCATTCCTTCGATAAAGTTGTAAACATCATTTACAAATAAATGTGTATCCTTCACGATCATTGGAATAACATCAAACTGCTTCAAGTGATTTAGCATCGCTTGACCTGTTTCAATCGACATTGGTTGGTTAAACAAAACCTCGTTTGTTGTACAATCAGTTACCATTGATCCGTTATATGACAAAATAAAGCCATTATTTTCTGCTAGTTCTAGTTCACGAGCTGCTTCCCGCATTCCTAAAGTAGGACGACCGGATGCTAGAATTACTTTCAGGCCATTTTTTTGCGCATCTAACAATGCCTCTTTTGTTTTTGGTGAAATTTTCTTTTCAGATGTTAGTAATGTTCCGTCCATATCAAGGACAATCGCTTTAATTCCCATTGCTCAATCTCCTATGCCATTTAATTTATCTGTTCAAGTATACCATTTTCTGCTAGTAAATTAATAACTTCCGACGATTATTAGGACTATTGTCAAAAAAAAACACCGATAAGATTGACAATCAGCAACATTTAGGTTAAATTGCTTAAAACGATTAAAATTTGATTAGGTGATTCTAATGATAAAACCAACCGCAGTATCTTTTGCAAACTTATTATTAAACTAGCAGACACTTTATTAGACGTTAAAAACGGATAACTAAAGGGTCTGCTTAGCATTGCTTAAAGTAATTACACTTTGACGCAGTGCTATTTTTTTATTCTAAATAAATGAGAAAATGAGGAGAGAATAATATGAGACAGATTCAATTTTTTGATACGAGCCTAAGAGATGGCGAACAAACACCAGGGGTTAACTTTAACACGAAGGAAAAAGTTCAAATTGCCTTGCAACTAGAAAAATGGGGAATCAATACGATTGAAGCTGGCTTTCCAATTACTTCTCAGGGGGACTTTGAAGCGGTTCAAGCAATCGCAAAAGCTGCAACTACAATGACTGTTGCGGGATTGGCTAGATGTCAAAAGAAAGACATCGACCGTGCTTATGAAGCGTTGAAAGAAGCGAAATTCCCACAAATTCATGTTTTTCTAGCGACCAGTAATATCCATATGCGCGATAAACTGAAGATGACTAAAGAAGAGGTTATCGCTTCTATTAAGGAACACGTCTCCCATGCACGCAGTTTGTTTGAAAAAGTTCAGTTTTCACCAGAAGATGCGACACGCTCTGACCGTGACTTTTTGCTAGAGGCTGTTCAAACGGCGATTGATGCGGGTGCGACTATTATTAATGTTCCCGATACAGTCGGCTATTCTAATCCCAAGGAATATGGGGAACTGTTTGCCTTTCTTATTTCTAATATTAAGAGTGATCAAGAGATTATTTTCTCTTCCCATTGTCATGATGATTTGGGGATGGCGACTGCCAATGCGCTTGCAGCAATTGAAAATGGCGCTAATCGAGTCGAGGGCACGGTTAATGGTATCGGCGAACGGGCGGGTAATACAGCGCTAGAAGAAGTGGCGATTGCTCTTCATATTCGTAAAGACCATTACCAGTGTGAATCATCCATTGTGTTGAATGAAACCAAACGAACTAGTGACTTGGTTTCACGTTTGTCTGGTATGGCTGTTCCACGTAACAAAGCAGTTATTGGCGGCAATGCCTACGCTCATGAATCAGGTATTCATCAAGATGGTGTTCTGAAAAATCCAGAAACCTATGAAATTATTACCCCACAATTGGTTGGTGTGCATAACAATGCTTTGCCGCTGGGTAAACTATCGGGACGTCATGCCTTTACAACGAAACTGGCAGAACTCGGTTATACTGTAACCGAAGAAGAAACAAATGCACTCTTCAAGCGCTTCAAGGATTTGGCTGATAAGAAGAAACAAGTGACTGACGAAGACTTGTTGGCACTGGTTGCTGACCAAGTTCGTTCAGGCGATGAAGCCTACCACTTGGAAGCTGTGCAATTGCAGTATGTTTCAAATGGCCATCAAGGTGCAATTGTTTCTATTAAAGATACAGAAGGCCAAGAAAAAGTGGCTTCTGCCGTTGGATCAGGAAGTATTCAAGCCATTTACAATTCAATTGACCATGTTTTCGATCAGCATCCAACCTTAACACACTTCAAGATTGTAGCATTAACTAGTGGTGAAGATGCGCAGGCAGAAGTACGTGTCACAATTGAAGACGAAGCGACTAAGGAACAGGTCAATGGTATTGGCGTGGACTTTGACGTTCTACAAGCCTGTGCAAAAGCTTATGTTCAAGCGAGCGGTATTTTAAAAGCAAAGCGAGGAGCCTAATATGCCTAAAAAAATCGTTGTTCTAGAAGGAGACGGTATTGGACCAGAAATCATGTCGAGTGCCATTGCCGTCTTACAAGCAGCAGTTGAGAAAACAGACATCACGTTCGAATTTACTGCCTACCCATTCGGTGGAGCAGGTATTGATCAAGCAGGTGATCCCTTGCCACAAGAGACATTAGTGGCCTGCCAAGAGGCAGATGCAATTCTATTAGGAGCCATTGGTGGACCGAAATGGGATGATGCAGTGAAACGCCCTGAACAAGGCCTGTTGCAGTTACGAAAAGCCTTAAACTTATTTGCTAATATTCGCCCCATACGTGTCTCTGATGCGTTATTGCCTTTTTCACCCTTGAAAGAAAAGATTGTTAGTGGCACAGATTTTGTGGTCGTTCGTGAATTGACAGGCGGGATTTATTTTGGTGAACCGCGCCACTTGGGTGCAGAAGAAGCATATGATACGAGTCGTTACCAACGTTATGAGATTGAACGGATTGTCCGAGCAGCGTTTGACATTGCGCAATCACGTCAGAAAAAATTAGTATCCGTTGATAAAGCCAATGTTCTCGCCGCAAGTAAGTTGTGGCGGAAAACAGTAAACGAGATTGCTAGTGACTACCCAGATGTAACGGTATCGCATTTGTATGTGGATGCAGCAGCCATGTTGATTGTCCAAAAACCGACATCATTTGATGTTATTGTCACAGAGAATCTATTTGGCGATATTTTAAGTGATGAAGCATCTGTTTTACCGGGAACGTTGGGCGTCTTACCAAGTGCTAGCCATAGTGAATCTGGGGTGTCCTTATATGAACCAATCCATGGCTCTGCTCCTGATATAGCTGGTAAAAATATTGCCAATCCTGTATCGATGATCTTATCAGCAGCATTGATGTTAAGACAGTCATTCGGTCTCCATGACATTGCGGATCGGATTGAAGCAGCTTGCGAGGCTGTCATGAACGCGGGCACGGTCACGGCAGATTTAGGCGGCACGACTACGACCACTGAGTTTACTCAGGCGGTTATTGAACAGTTGAAAGCTTAATTGAGACAACTAAATATTTTTTATTCGAATTAAAACTAAAAGCATATTGCTTTCCACAATAGCATCGAGTATAATTGATTAAAATTAAATGTGAAAACGATGAAGAGAAGAAGTAAATAGTGCAATTTTACGAGAGAGCTTCAGCTGGTGGAAAGAAGCAAAATGAGCTATTGAACCATGGTCTCAGAGTTTTACTAGTGAGTGGTGCGATAAACAAGCTAGTAACGAAATGGCAGTCGTTAACCTGCTAAAGTCATGTTCGATGATGACTTACTGAGTCAAGTTTGTGTGAGCAACTTGAAAAGTAAGGTGGTACCACGTTAGCTAACCACGTCCTTACCGTTTATTCGGTATGACGTGGTTTTTTTGTCGAGAAAAAATAAAGGAGGAATTAAACAAGTGAATAAACAATTGGTTTTACAGACGGATTTTGGTTTGGCAGATGGCTCTGTTAGTGCCATGTATGGGGTAGCTCTCAGCGTGAATCCGCAACTCAATATTTATAATTTAACCCATGAAATTCCCCAATATAATATAACGAAATAGATACGTCTCTATGAATCCCTTAGAAAGTCATTTCCACATTGGCTCAAGACTGACCGTTTATTACAATCCAAATAACCCCCAACAAAACTATGTCGAACGTCACGCAGGCAGTTTAATGCCACCGCTGTTTTTATTAGCGGGTATGATTCTAGTAATTGTTAGTGTTGGTTTGTATGTGGTGATTTAAAAGTAAAGTGGAATAAAATTTATATTTTCTTAGGAGCTGATAGATTGTATCATCGAGCAATGGGTGTCTATGGTGTTATTCATAACCAAAAAGAATTATTAGTGATTAATAAAAATGGTGGCCCTTATACGAATCGCTATGATTTGTGCGGAGGTAGTTTAGAAGAAGGTGAACTATTAGAGGAAGCCGTCATACGTGAAGTCAAGGAAGAAACAGGATTAGACGCTACTATCAAACGACAGCTAGGGTCAGTCTCTTACCGATACCCGTGGAAATATGAGCACTATACTGACAATGTACATATCGCTATCTTTTATGAAATGACTGCCTCAGACTTAAGTGTGTTAGGAAAGATTTCGGAGTTTGATGGACAAGATTCTGTAGGATGCGCATTTGTACCCATAGACAAATTAACGAGTTCCAATTCATCACCATTAGTGATGTCTGCAAAGCAATATTTAGAATCTCATTCATTCTCTACAGAAAGCCAAAATTTTGAGGAATGGGAAGTTCTTGCAGTAGCTCAATACTAAATCATAAAGCCCCTACATTAACATCAAGAAAGGTGTTAATGTAGGGGCTTTTGATAGTCGTTATTTTATTTAGAGTTACAAGCATAGCCTTATCATTTCTTACTTAATGAGAATCAGAACTATTTTCATAAGATTTATACCAGTGATAGGGCTGTATTTCTTTTAATGTTTTATAGACGAGTTCATCGTCAGTAGTCGTTATAGCTGCCTTTACATCTTCTCCCCAGTAAAACAAACGTTCCTGACAGACACCACAGGGCGTTAAAACTCTATAAGATGCGTCATCGTCATCCCTCACAACCCAAATCGTGTGTGTCACTTTCAAATGATATTTATGTGCTTCGAGAATAGCGCCAGTTTCCATACACAATAAAGACAGACTATCCAAAGATAGTCTGTCTGATTTTGTTATTATTCTACTTCTACTCCAGGAGTACCTGCTTCAGAATCTAATACAAAGCGTGCGACTACTGCAGCTAGAGCGCCACCTAAAAGTGTTGATACGGTGTACATCCATAGTTGTGATAGCGCAGTTCCGCCCACTAAGATTGCTGGACCAAAGCTACGAGCTGGGTTTAATGAAGCACCTGATGTTGTTCCGCCCATTAAGATCATAGCAGCTAATGTTAAACCAATAATAAGTCCTGCGAAATGTGAATCGCCATTTTTTCCAGTTGAAACTAGAATAACTAAGACAAAGATAAAGGTTAAAACAAGTTCAATCATAAATCCACCAAATAATGTTACGCCGTCAGCCAATACGTTAGCGCCAAGATTTGTTAATTCATAGCCTGATTGAGACAAAAATAATTTTAGCGTTAGTGAACCAGCTAGAGCGCCGGCTAACTGAGCGACAATATACGTTACTAATAATTGCAAATTAATGCGTTTATTGACATACATAGCTAAACTTACCGCCGGGTTTATATGTGCACCGGAAATGGTACCAATGCTATATGCCATAGCTACAAGAGCCAGACCAAAAGCAAGTCCAATTCCTAATAATCCTGAACCACCGTCTCCTAGGACGATTGTTCCCGTTCCAATAAGAACAAGTACGAATGTACCAATAAATTCTGCGATACCTTTTTTAAGCATAGATAAATCTCCTCCTGTATAAAATATTACTGCAAAAACCATTATAGCCTATTATTAAAATTTAATGAAACAAAAAGGCAGCTTAATTTAAAATAAGTCTGCCTTTAGTACTCCTATGGATTAGTCTTGTACTTCAGTTTTTGTGATGAATAAGTAGTAGACCCCTATGAGTAAAGCTCCAATTAATCCTAGTGCGATCGTTTGGTTATTTGTAAACCATACAAAGGCGTTTACGAACACTTGAATGAATGCAGAATTACCTGTTGCGCCTGCGAAAGAAACAACCATTAAAGCCAATCCAAACACAGCCACCACTGGAATAAATGCTTTTCCTTTAAAGCGGTAAATACCTAACATCATAATTGCCAAAGCTAAGCTGTCGGTAAATTCGCCAGCAATGTGACCTAATGAAAGATAATTTTCACCGATTGCCGTAAAGTAATTGCCTACCGATCCTGCCCACATAACCTCAGTCACACCTGTCGCAAATGAAAGTAATAGTGAAAGTATGATGTATACAACCAATTGTGTGATGAAATACGATGTTCTTGAAACACCAAAACGAATAGCTGTATCAAAAAACATCAAACCATCAAACAATGCATACATAATCGATAAGAAAGTAAAAGGTGCGATAATAACCGATAAGGCATTTAACCAGAATGGTTGACTCGTCATCCCTTCTAATATACTTGGATCTAGTAAATAGGCAACGAGCCAAAATAGTCCTAATCCCCCATAAGAAATCAATGCTGAAAATAAATAAGATGTTTTTACATTATTTAATTGATATTTAATTGTACGATTCATAATATCCTCCTTCTAATACTCTTTATTTTTCCACAAGTGCGTTAAATAAACTTTGTAAGTCCAGTGGTTCTAACTCGCCACCGTTGGCTTTAATTTGTGCGATATCCTCGTCTGACAAATCATCATAAATAACTTGTTCAATACTTGAGCCCAATGTCGTTTCTTTAATCACCTGTTTATTTTCAACACGCGCATTTTTCACTGTATGTGCTTTTAATTGAATATTTTCAAGGGTATCATCAATGAGCACTTCGGCATTTTTCAAAATGACGACATTCGTTAAATAATTCTCAACTTCTTGAATTAAGTGAGTTGAAAGCATAAATAAACGTGGATGCTCTGCATAATCTTCCATTAAATAGCGAAAAAAATTCTGACGGTTCACTGAATCCAACCCATTTGTTGGCTCATCTAAAATAGTAATCGGTGCCCGAGTCGCTAACCCTAATGTATTTTGCACTAGCGTTTTATTCCCAGTTGATAATTCCATAAATTTATTCTTTAATTTAATATCAAAACTTTCGAACATTGATTCTGCATATTCACGATCAAAAGCATCATACATACGGCTGTAAGCTTTTAGTAAATCCTTAATCTTTCCTTGAAAAAGACCATTATATTTATTGACTTCCCCACCAACGTACACAATATGCTGGAGCACATCATCGTTATTTTTCGCTGGCTGTCCGTTAACTTCCACTTCACCATCATAGTTGGTGATCATGTTGAAGATGATTTTCATTAAGGTCGTTTTTCCAACTCCGTTACGTCCTAAAACACCATAAACGCCTTCAGGGTTATCAAAATTTATTGTAATATCATTCAATACGACGTGATTTCCATATTTTTTCGTAATGTTTTTAAGCTTCAACATTATAATCACTCCTAATCATTTCAAGTAATTCATCCTTCGTTATCTTCAATTGCTTAGCTTCATTCAAAAAATCAGGTAATAAATTTTTTGTGAAATCATCTTTCCGCTGACTGACGATAATTGCTTTAGCCTCTTCTGTAACGAACATACCTAACCCTCGCTTTTTATATAAAATCCCTTGAGCAACGAGCTCATTCAATCCTTTTCCCGCAGTAGCAGGGTTCACATTCATTGATTTGGAGAACTCATTCATGGATGGAACCTTATCATCTGTAACTAAACGGTTACTAATGATCTCGTTTTCTATAAACTGTGAAATCTGTAAATAAATAGGAATATTTGAATCCAACGATAGCGCCTCCTATATAATGGTTTGTTGGTTAGTTAGTCGACTAACTAACCGATGAACTAATTTTATATGAGAATTATTAAAATTGCAACTTTTATTTTAATGACTACAAGGTCATCCAAATGTATCGTGCTTGTAAGCTGATAAAGCAGCAACAATCTTGACAAAGTGGCGTCGACACTGCCAATTGGAGTGGGTAAATCGAGAAAGTATAATGTTGGTAATTTTAGAATCGATGATTTTTATTAGAGAATTTCACGAGCTTTTTGAGGTGCTATAACCGACAGATAGCGTACAAATTAATTTGGAAAAGGCTTGTTTAATCTAAAAGTATTGAGGTAATAAGAAATATAATAAAATATTACACCAAGCACAATTAGCAATCATTACATAGACTATAATAAGGTACTAGTATCTTACATTGAAGGGAGTGGATAGATATGAAAAGAGGAAATGTGCTAGTAATTGGAAATTCAGGGGTAGGCAAGTCAACTTTAATTAATTCTGTTCTTGGGGTCGAGAAGGCGAAGACGGGGTATGGAACTTCAGGTACAACAGATAAGCTCGAGTTATATTAGAGTGAAGACATTCCCTTTAGAATTATTGATACGGTTGGATTTGAACCGTCATTGCTTAAGGGAAAACAGGCAATCAGTGTTATTTGGTTTTGTGTGGAGGGTACAACACGGAAGTTATTTCCAAAAGCTATCAAAAATTTATCAAGAGCGACTGCTATGTGGAAAACAGTTCCGGTTATTGTAGTAATCACGAAATCTTATTCTGTTCCAGAAAGAGTAGAGAACATCGAAATGGTAAAAGAAGCATTTGCAGCACCTGAAGAGATAACAGAACTCATCGATAAAACAAATGTATTAATGCCAGAAGGGATAAGAGCAGGAGCCCACGACGTTTATAAATTTAAGCTAAAAGAAAAAAAGTCTTGCTCAAAGTATCGTTGTAGCTTCAACTACAGCAGCAGTAACAGTAGGAGCTATTCCTATTCCAATTGCTGATGCACTAATCCTGTCTCCAATCGAAGTAGCCCAAATTAACTCACTAGCCAGACTCTATGAAATCAATAAAGACGAGCAAGCTAAACAATTATTCAATTCAATTGTTGAGGTTGGAACAGTAAGTGTCGCAGCGAAAACCGCAATCAGTGCATTGAAAGCTATTCCAGGGATCAACATAGGAGCAAGTGTGCTGAATGCGATCATGGCGGGCTCGATTGTTGCAGCAATTGGTGAAGGTTGCATCTATGTGTTTGAAAAGATATAAACCGGTGAAAAAAGCGCTGAAGATATTGATTGGGTTAAAAAGATGATGGAATCTAAACTGTCATCGCAATTTATTGAAAATGTAACAGTTATTGTAGAACAAATAGTGAAGAGTGGAAATACTAAAGATATTGGCAAACTTATTAACTCATTAGTATCAACTATGTCTACGGCTAAAGAAAAGAAGAAGGAAAAGCATTTAAAGCAAGGTATTGCTGAATACACAAAACGTCTGGGCAGCTATTGCAAACTACAAATCATTGAAGTAAACGATGAAAAAGCACCCGAAACACTAAGCGAAAAAGAAATGGAAATGGTAAAAGACAAAGAGGGCGAATGCATTCTTGCAAAAGTAGCCGACCAAAGTTATGTATTTGCCTTAGCCATTAATGGGAAACAATACGATTCCGTTGACTTCTCCAAAAAAATCGACCAACTCGGCATCACAGGTAAAAGTGATATCACCTTTATTATCGGTGGTTCACTCGGATTAAGCAAGGCTGTACTTCAACGAGCGAACGAAGAAATATCATTTGGCAAATTAACTTTCCCGCATCAATTGATGCGACTGGTGTTGGTGGAGCAGGTATACCGGGCTTTTCGGATTATGAAGGGCGAACCGTATCATAAATAAATGAGGTTTTGGATAGAATTGGATATATAAATGGACGATAGGTGTGCTTTAATTTTTGCAATGAAACTTACAAAAATCTAAAGTTTGAATTTTTGTTGGGTATTTTAATTTTATTTATAGATTCTTCATTTTTCACTACTTGAGAAAATTAGAATTTGTTTTTCAGAATCTATAGCATTGAAAAAATTTTTATAATTATATATAATATAATTATACTAAAATATAAGCATAAAAAATATAAATGTAAAGGTGTTGTAAATATGCGCAAAGAGGTAATTGTGAATTATGTTCATTTACAGCTTTTTTTGTTTAAGGAGATTATTTTGATGATTTATATATTTAAATATGAAGATTATGAAAAACAAACAAATTTTTTAAGAAATACTAGGATGGTGATGATTAATGGTTAATAAACTTTCAGCATATAAAACTTATTTATTATTTTCAGCTATTACAGCAATGTGTTTTTCGTTAGTAGCTACAGTTATGATAGTGTATCACATTGAAATAGTTCATTTAAATCCACTTCAGCTTATACTTGTTGGAACTACTTTGGAATTAGCATGCTTTATATTTGAAATTCCTACAGGTATAGTTGCAGATGTGTATAGTCGTAAACTATCTATTGTTATTGGGGGAGTTTTAACAGGAGTGGGATTTATTTTAGAAGGTTCTATTTCTAGTTTTATTTTCGTACTTGTAGCACAGATTGTATGGGGATTAGGGTCTACTTTTATCAGTGGCTCGCTTGAAGCTTGGATTGCGGAAGAAGAGAAGAATAAAGATTTAGATGAAATTTATATAAAGGGAGCACAAGCAGGGCAGATAGGAGCATTTATTGGAATAGTACTAAGCACTGTAATAGCTAATTTCTCTGTAAGGCTTCCTATTATAGTTAGTGGAGTTTTATTTATAATTCTTGCATTATTTTTATGGTTATATATGCCAGAAAATAATTTTAAACCATCTGCTCCTGGGGATTTAAATACATTCAAAAAGATGGTATATACATTTAAATCTGGTCTTAAATTTGTAAAAAGTAAATCTATAATTATGATTTTACTTGCAGTAACTTTATTTTATGGATTATCAAGTGAAGGTTATGATAGACTTTCTAATGCGCATTTTTTACAAGATACTACACTTCCTAAACTTGGAAACCTTAGTTCAGTGACTTGGTTTGGAATTTTTGGAATTTTAGGAATGATATTGAGCTTCATAGTAATGCATTTTATGGCAAAGAATCTTAAGAATGAGGATAATAGGAAAAATGGAAAACTATTATTATGCATAAATATACTTTATATATCGTCTATGTTGATATTTGCTCTTACAAGAAACTTTAGTTTAATGTTAATAGCTTATTTGGCAACAAATACCTTTAGAATTATAAATGAACCTATATTCAGTGCGTGGTTAAATGGGCATATAGATGATAATTCTAGAGCTACTGTGCTTTCTATAAATGGACAAATGAATTCCTTAGGTCAAATTTTAGGTGGACCGATTATAGGAATCATAGCTACAAATATTTCAGTAAGTATTGGTATAGTATGTACTTCATTATTAGTAGCACCAGTATTAGTGTTATATATTATTTCTATGATAATGGATAAAAAAATATCATAAATATAAGGGATTAAAAATGAAGATAATTTGATTGAACAATACAAGAAGGTTCGTAAATTTTTTGTAGAAATCTTCAAAAACACTTTTAAATTACAATATTAGAATTAGGTTAATTACTGTATTAAAAGATAAATTAAATATATATTATTAACTTAGAAAAACAAACTTTTACTTGTATTTATGTATACAAGTAAAAGTTTTTTACTTTCTTAGAAGGGAGAAATTTATAATGAAAAAGGTTTATTTAAAAAATCAATTAAAAGGATATCCTATAGAAGTAATCAGTAATGTTTTAGACGTCATTAATGTATTAGGTGAAAATTATGGAGCTAATAGAGATATAGAGAAAGATTTAGGAGGATATATAGTTATAGCAGAAAATATCGTTGTTATCGAAATGTTAAAGAAAGATAAGTTACAAGGTTTAATACCAGAATATACTGATATTATTGAATGTAAGGAAGGAGTTAATTGGACTTCTTCACTATTTTTGCTTTCGAGTGATTATGCAATTGTAGTAGTAACTACAGAAGAACTTTCTAAGTTCCTACTAGAATAAGATGAGGAGAGTAAATAACATGACTAAGAAGAGTGAAGAAAAGATAATCAAGGAAACTAAATATTGCAAGATAAAAAGCCAAGGGAAAGTTGGAGAAGGAGAGTACACATACTCAATAGAGAAAATCTACATCAAAGAACTAAAGCGAGATGAAGTAAGGTTCTGTGTCTACAAAGCTACTAGAAGAGGTGATGAAACATATATTCCAAGAAGTCTTGATGTAACAGAACTAGAACTAATAGAGCTAATAAAAGAGTCAATAAGCAGAAAAGTATTTTCAGAAGGATTCATTGAAATGTTAAAACAAGAAATAAGTAAAATCTAAAAGTCTTAATTGCTATAAGGATAGTGATTAAGACTTTTTCTATTGTAGGGAGGTAAAAGGGCGTGAAGAGAATTCTATGTGTAGGTGTAATAAGAAAAGGAAAGATGACTATAAAAACTTGTAATGAAAAGGAGATAAAGAGATATGTTCAAGAAAGATAATAGATATGTAACTAGAGGTGTAAATGAGGAGGTAGATATAAGATTACAACTTATAATGTGGAGCATGATTGATAAATTGAATGATGAAGGAAATGTTGAACTGGATTACTTACAGGTTTTCAAGCTAAGAAAAGAAGGAAATAAGATTGTAATAAATCAAAGTCAAGAAGTTCCTGAATACTCATGCACATATGAAATAGAGATAGAAGATGTTCAGATAGATGATAAGATTAAGGTGTATGTAATAGATAGTGGAGAATATTCTATAATGTTATTTACTGGGGAATATTAATAAATATGGAAGGTAAAGACGTATGAATAAGTTGAGCAAAGAAAAATATTTTAATTATGATAGTAAAGAACTTCTTGGAGTAATGAGGTTCGACTTCTATGATGGAAGGCTGTCTAACCAATGGAATCCTAGCGAGTTAATAATTGAATTGAATAATAGAAGAGAAATAGATTTAAGAAAGTTACAACAAGAACTTAATTATATTCAATTCGAGTTGATAGATAATTTTAATAATATAGTTAGCCTATGTAATGGTACAGGATATGATAATGAAACTCTATTATATGTTGATTTAGAGTTAAGTAAATATGTAATCAAGCTTATACCAGTAAGGGATAGTTACTCATATATTTACACTTACTTAAAGGAGGTGAAATAGTTGAATCTTTTACTTGTATTGAAGATAATAAGTGTAGTCTTGGATATGATATCATCAGGTTTATCAGAAGCACAAGCAGTATCTAATGCATCAGCTATGTTCGGAGTGTCTAAGGATTTCATAAGAAAATTTCTATAAATAAATTTTTATTAAGTATTCATTAGATTTTAAATAAATATCTAGTGAATGTTTTACAATTAAAAAATCTAAGAAGTTGTCTAATAATTAAGAAGTGCAAGAATTAATATATAATATCATCACAATTAAGAATTAATAAATTCACTGTGATGATATTATAACAATAAGCTAATTTTTTTTTTATAACAATAATAAACTACTGAAAAATATCGTTGTAATAGTAGTATCGATATAACGATAGTGACGATATTTTCAGTAAGAATAAGATTGAGGATAAAGAATAGAAGAAGTCTAAGTAAATATGTAATTTATCTTGAAAATAGGATAAAGAGAAAAATTGTAACTACAATCAATCTAAGTACATCTAAAAAGCAACGATAACACATCAGAAAACAGAGATTTTAGAAAATGTGAATAAATGTAGCCATAGCAATGAAAAACTGCGAAGAGAGGGTAAATTGAATGTTTTCTAAATAAGATGGTAAGTAATAAAGAAAAATCAGTAAATAATAGCTTCATAACATTACAACCTAGGATAACAAGGCATGAAAGACCATGTGAGGTTGAAGGTACAGGAAATCCTAGGCTCAATAATTCCACTTGAAATCAAGGATAAGTCATAACAAATAATATGTGATAGGAAAAACTAAATTCACTCAAAAATAAAAAGAATTGAAATGATAAAACATAAAAATAATGAAACTTGGGACTAGGGAATAGGAACTAAGGACTTGGGACTTGGAAAGAGTAACGGGGGGATAGGGGGGCTAAAGCCTTATAATAAAAATAAGAATTGGAATAGATTAATAAAAATCTATTTCAATAAAAATAAAATAATAAATATAAATTAATAAGAATTATATATAATAATAAGTAAATAAAATAATTAAGAATAATTATAAATAAAAATAAATGATTAATAAATTTCAATAATAAGTAATAAATAGATACAATAAGATAAATAAAATATAATCAATATATAATAACTATATCAATTAATATAAATAGAATTAATAAAATTCAATAAATCTGTATTTGTCAATTCAAAAGTGAGCCATTTATCAACTGAAAACTGAGCCACCCCGCAATTATATATTTGTTAGCTCTAGCGTTTCTTTCAACCGGTAAGAATCGCCCACCATATTCAATAAATAGGCCCTATGGGTTAACCGGTCGGTTAAGGCTGCCGTTAATACCGGGTCATGAAAGACTTCATTCCAGCGATCGAACGAAAGGTTCGTCGTGATGATGGTGGACAGTCCATTCGAACGTAGGGATAAGTGCGAGAATAACAGTTCGGCGCCTTCCCTATCGAATGAAATATAGCCAAGCTCATCTAAAATGACTAAATCATATTTTTGGAACTTCAATTCAAAACTTCTCAACGTCCGTTCGGAACGAAATTCCTTTAACTGGTTGATCAGGGAGGGAACGCTGGTAAACCAAACTTTGTAACCCGCCATACAGGCCTCTATTCCCAAACTGATGGCACAATGCGTTTTGCCGGTTCCGGGACTGCCGGAAAAAATAACGTTTCTACCCTCTTTAATAAAAGAAAGGGTAGAAAGTTCCCGGATGTATTTCTGCCCATCCGGCGGGAGAAACGAGACGGTTAAGTCTTCCAGCGTTTTTTGATAGGGGAACTGGGCGGTTTTTATGCGTCGGTGTTCGGAACGCCGTTCCCGTTCTTCGACCTCAACCATGAATAAGTCATATAAAATAGCGTGCATCTCTTCCGTCACTGTTGCTTCCCGTAGTTTCCTGCGAATGCCCGGCAACCGTAACTGTAAGAGGAGATTGTCTAATTCCGTTCGTTGGCTCATGAGATTTGTTTCTCCTTGTTTTTAGTGAGTAGGTTCGCGTAATTGCTGAGATTCTCAAGGGATTTATCAATGATGGCCTGATTGCCCGTTGGACGGGCGGGAGCTTCCGATTTTTGTTGGGAAAGAAAAATCAGCTTTTCGGTTGAAATCTCGAAGAAAGGCTTTCTCTCTAATTCTTTGATAATGGCGATGATATCGCTGAGATTATTCTCTTCCCTGATGAAGTGTAATAGAGCTATAAAATCCTTTTGGTTGTTGTTATAATAGTTTTCGTAGATAAATTTTATTTGTTGTGGCGCTTGCTTGAAACCTTGGCTGTTTTCAAGTGCGCCTTTTTTGTGTCCTAAAGTAGTCAGATAGTGATAAAGATCCATCTGCCATTCATGGACGCCCCATATCCGTTTGTGTTCCGCCAGTAATTCGTAATTGTCAAAAACACGAATGCTGTTTGTCCCACTTTTAACTCGGACCGTCTTGCCGACATAGGCTTCGGGAACGGAGTAGTGGTTCTGTTTCACCGTGATGGTACTGTATTTATCAACCTTGAGGTTGAGGAGCTCGCTTGCGTCAAAATCACCGATGGGCGCTGTCATGGCCGCCTGTTCTTCTAAAATAAGGCTGCTGGGCGTCTTGTTGCTTCTGGTTCGGTTATTCAGTTTGCTGAGCTCGCTTTGTAGATGCTCATTCGCCTGCTCGAAAGAGTCAAAGGCATCATGCAGGCTGAATGCCTTTCGTCGGACCACTTCAACAGAGCGTTCCACATGTCCTTTCTCGTTTCCCTTTCGCGGGTTACACAAGCGGACTTGAAAGCCATAGAAGGCCGCCAGGCTCGTGGTGATGGGGGATAACTCCCGTTCTGTTCCAACAAACTTCTTTACGACTGTCCGCATGTTGTCATACACCATTTGAAGCGGTACCCGGGCCAACTGCCGAAAAAATTGGACATGGGCGTCTTGAAAACAAACGGCTTGCTGCGAATGATAAAGCATGGCGAACCGGTAATTGCTGTAGGCCATGGTAAAGACAGCCAACTGATAGGTCTTCAGCCTTCCGCCGATTTCCAACTTTACTTCTCCCCAGTCGAATTCACAGACCACCCCTGGTTCATAAATGGCCCTTATGAAAGCTTCTTTTCGGATCTGTTCCTTTTCCCGAACGTAATTTCGTACCGTGGTATACCCAATGTCAAAACCTTGCTCCAACAGAGCTTCATGCATATCAATAATTTTCATCTGCTGTTTTTTTCGACCGTCGATCTTCTTTTGGGCGTTTCTCTTGATATAGAAATCTAACCGGGACGTCATGTCATCGGTCAGTTTTCGTTTGAAACGCTTCTCGGTATTGTAAGAAGGCTTCTCCAGGATTGCTTCTGTAAGTGCGAAGTTCTCCACTGAAAGGTCAGTAAAATTCTCTCGTGCTTTTCGATATTCCTGTATATATTTCTTAACCGTATTTCTTGAAATCCCCAGACTTTTTGCCACCGCTCGCTGGGACGCCCCTTCCACTTCCACTTTCAAAATAACCGCCTGCTTCGTCACCAAATCGATCAAAACCTTTCCTCCCTACATCGTTAAATATAGGGTTCATTATATCGTAGGTGGCTCAGTTTTGAATTAACATGGTGGCTCACTTTTAAGTTAACAGATACATAAATCAATAATAGATAATAAAAATAATAATAGAAGTAGATATAAATATAATCTATCAATAAGAGAAATACATAGAAAAACAAATATGTAAGAAGGTAAAAATCAAGAAAGTAAGAATCAATAATAAGAGTAAAAATAAAAACATGAAAAAAGAATAGAGAATAGATTAATAAGAAGTTATAATAACTATACCAATTGACATCAATAGAGTTAAGAAAGTCTAATAAATTACAATAGATAATAAAATAATAACAATAGAAATAGATATAAAAAATATATACCAATAAAAGAAGTATATATAATGATTAAGATGTTATAACCAATAATAAATAATAAGAATAGATAAAAATGTAATGTAGCAATAAAGAGAAATACATCAGAAAGCAACAATAACATACTAGAAAGCAGAGATTTCAGAAAGTGAGAATAAATAATAACACTCAAAATAAAAACAACAAAGAAATACTAAATCAACTGTTTTAAATGATGTAGTCAAATATATATTATAAATCTGATTAAAGAGTTAATGTTTCTAATAAAAGAAGCATTAACTCTTTTTATATTTTAGGAGGAGTAGATATGAATAAGTCAGATTATAATGGAGTATACGAAGAGTTAGTTGAATTACTAGGATTAGAGAATACATTAAAAATACATAAACATTTTAGAGGTCAACAAGTAAACTTTCCAATGAGATTATATTCTAAAGATTATATAGAAGAATATCTTATAAAAAATTACAATGGTAAGAACTTGAAAGAATTATCTAAGAAGCTAGATTACACAACTAATTGGTTGAGGAAGATGTTAAATAAGATTGAATTTAGTTAATGTAGTATTGGAGTGATAGAGGTTGTAAGTAGGGCTAACTTAGGTTGAACAGAAGTAAAGAAAATCAATAAGTTGGACGTAAGGACATATTAAATTTCTAAATAGGAGTAAAAAGAGTTACATAAAAAGAGAATGCAAGTAAGAAAAGAGTGGAAGAACTATGCGACCATACGCCCAAGAGCAATGAAATCAATAATTGAAGAATAAGGTAATAAGTCCCAAATAGAACCAGAACCAAGACTAAGATGTATAATTCCCGTAAATCCCGCAAACCCGTAAAAAATAGTATGTCTATAATAAACAGGAGAAGAATAAATAAGTTTTTTATAACAATAATAAAATCTTACGGGATTATGGGAAAAACTGGGAAGTAAGATGAATCCAATAATAAGAGCGTAATAAATGATTGGGGGAAAGGGGGCAAAGTAGTAGAGCTAAATAAAATTAAAAAATAAAAATTTATTTTTTAAAAATAAAACTTTTTATCTACTTATCTACCTTTCCACCTTTACTATCTAAGAATAATTGTAATAGAAAATATCGTCATAACCGTAGTACCAATAGTGTCGATATTTTCAGTAGAAATAAGTTAATGATTATAGGAGAATAAAAATGAATATAGATAAAGTAAATAAGATTGAGCATATTGCTATATACTGTAGAGTAAGTACAATAGAACAAGCAGAAGAAGGATATAGTATAGATGAACAAGAAAGACTTCTAAGAGATTGGTGTAATAGAATGAATTACTCAGTTTATAAGGTATATTCAGATAGAGGAATAAGTGGTAAAGATATAAAAAATAGACCAGCATTAAAGGAACTTCTAAAGGATGCAGAGGAAAGAAAGTTTCAGATGGTGATTTCTTGGAAAATTAATAGAATAAGTAGAAAACTTTCAGATGTTCTAAAGATAGTAGATGTACTAGAGCAGAATAATATAGCTTTCAATTCTTATTCAGAGCAGTTCGACAATAGTACTCCAGCAGGAAAAATGCAATTTCAGATGATGGCATTGATAGGAGAATTCGAGAGAGGAACAATAGCTCAAAATGTAAAAATGGGAATGTGTGCAAAAGCAAAATCAGGAGAATGGTGTGGTGGAAGAGTTTTAGGATATGACTTAGTTCCTGTGGAGAATCAAGGGGGAAGTAAAAGAAGAAAAACTAAATTAACAATTAATGAAATAGAAGCAAGGTCAGTAAGATTAATCTTTAATGAGTATAGTAATGGGAAAGGATATAAGGCTATTACTAATAAACTAAATAAGCTAGATTATAAGACTAAGAAAGGAAATGATTTTTCTGTAGGTTCAATACGAGAAATTCTAACTAATCCAGTATATATAGGAAAGGTTAGATATAATGTAAGACAAAATTGGTCAGAGAAAAGAAGAAGAAACATAAATGCTAATCCAATAATAACAGATGGAATACATGAACCTATAATAGATGAAGGGTTATGGGATAGAGTACAAGCAATCATGGAAAGTAAGAAAGGTAAACCTTCAAGAATATATGATGGTGAATATCCACTAACAGGAATACTAAGATGTCCTAAATGTGGAGCTGGCATGGTGATTTCAAGAACTACCAATAAGTTAGCTGATGGAACTAAGAAGAGAATAGCTTACTACTGTTGTGGAGCATGGAAGAATAAAGGTACAAGTGTATGTAACTCTAATACAATAAGAGTTGATAAAGCTAATGAGTATGTGTTCACTAAGATTTCAGAATTACTTTCTAATGAGAAAATGGTTAAAACTATAGTAAATAATATTAATAGAGAAAGGCAAAAAAAGATAAATCCAGCTAAGAAGGAGCTAGAAAGAATAGATAAAGAGCTTGAAAAGATAGATAGGAAGAAAACTAAACTTTTCGAAGCATATGAAGAGGAACTAATATCTAAGGAAGAGTTCAAGGGGAGAAAAGATGAGCTAAACAAGAGAGCTAAAAGTCTTCAAGAGGAAAAAGAACCTTTACTGTTTACACTTTCAGATGATATAAGTGAAGAAATACCATATGAATTCATAAAGAGCATACTAGAAAATTTCAGTAAAGTGCTAACAGAAAGTGCAACTAGAGAGCAACAGAAGAAATTGCTTCATATGATAATATCAGAGATAACTATAAATGAAGCAAGAGAAATAGATTCAATAAAACTAAAAATAAATGATAAGTTAGTAGATTATATAAGTAAGGAAGAAGGAGTATCTATAAAAGATACTCCTTCTTCTTTTATGTTAAGAAATATTGGAATGAGTGTGTTAAATTTAGATATTGTTATATAAAATCAAATGAAATATAAAGAATCAAATAATAACATAAACAAAGCAAAGTAGACAAATTTAGACAAAATTCTTAGTGCATACATGATAGTATATAAATTGTAAATAGGAATTTAAAGCTAGGGGGATAAAAGATGAGAAAAGTATTAATAGTAAGTATTATTTTAGGTGCAACAATTATGTTTATTGGATGTGGAAGTAAGGTAAGTGAAGCATACAAAGATTATATAAGTCAAGCTAAGGTAGAAATAGTAAATGGTGATTACGATAAAGCTCTACAGTTTCTTACATTAGCAAAGGATGAAAATACAGGAGATAAGGTAGTTGATGAGTTAAGTGAGCAGATAGATATGTATAGAAAGTTAGAAAAATGGATATGGGCTGCTGAGGATGGAAACCTTACTAAAGACTCATACAAATCTATAGAAGAACAATTAGAAGAAGCTAATAAGTTCATAAAAAGAAAGTTTGAAAGTAATCTGATGATAGAAAATATAAAAATAAAAATTGAAGACCTTTCTTCTGCAGTAGATAATGCAAAAGAAATGCAACAACAAGCTCTAGAAGAAGAAAAGAGAATGCAAGAAGAAGCTCTAGAGACAGAGAAAAAAATACAGAAAGAAATGGAGGTATCTAGTAATATTTCGTTGGAAATGTATGATGATTTAGACAATAAGAGATTTGAGGAAGCATATAATAAATCATTTGAATTAGAAACGTCATTAAAAGCGTTAGATTCATATGGGGATTATTATGAAAGAAATAGACCATTATATTCATTAATATCAAGTTCAAGAAAAGTCTACAATGGAATTAACAAGTTAAATTCAGAAAAGGAAAGTGATTCTAAATTCTATAATGATTTATTAAATGAATTAAATCCTATTGCTGAAGAACAAGGGGCAGGGGAACTTTTTGTAGAACTACTAACTGTAAGTGAAAATAATGGATATCACTATCATGCAATTTTTAAAAAGGAAAATGGTAATTATATCAAGTACTATAGACAAGTAAAAGGAGGTTTTGATTTTGGATTTAGTAATAGTGATGAATTTTCAGCTTTAGTTGATTTACTTAATCTTATGAATGGTGATAGTACAGTAAATAATGAAGAGGCTGAATGGGACCCAACATGGAATGCAAAGCCCGATGGATTTAATTAAAATTAATAAATGTTACTTAATACTAAAAAAACCTCACTTAATACAGATACGGAGAACCGTATCATAAGTAAATGAGGTTTTTTCGAAAACCACAGCTCAATCTGATACGGGTTCATTTAATCATTTCAAAATTATTTCAGATCACATAATCGCTATTAGAAAGGATGTTAATTATTGAAAATTTTGAGGAACATAAAATAAAAATAGAACAAATGTACTCTCATTTAAAAGATGAGGCTATTATAGAAGGTTTAGCAAGAATAGATATAATAAACGGTGAAAGAGAAGTCCATATTCTTGATTTTCAAAATAGAGATGAAATAATGAAAGTCTCAGATGAGATAGGAAAAATACGTAATGATTACCAAAAAATAAATACAATGTTTGATTTAGTGCTAGGTGATACCTCAGATATTTTGAAATATAAAAGTAATATTGAAAAAAATAATAAAACTTCAAATGAGAACACATTAAATACGCTTATAATACATTTATTATCAAGCGGCAGGTTATTTATTGATACGCTAGAAATTCTTATGAAGAGTAAGTATGATAAGAAAAGCATTGAATATTCTAATTTTAAAAATGTATTATCTAACAAATATGATGAAAAATTTGTTTATAGATTCTTTTATTATTTAAGAAACTTTACACAACATGTTGGTTTTCCTGTCACAACCATATCAAGTGAAATCATAATGAACCCTGAAACCAACCAAGAAAACACTAAAATAACGGCTTATCTAAATATTGATTATCTATTAAGTTCCAATTATGACTGGAAAAAAATAGTAAGAGATGATTTATTAAACTTTCAGAATAAACAAGAGGATTTAGAAATGTTTGAACTAATTAAAGAGTACTATCAAATAATGGCTGAAGTAATGTATGAAATAAAAAAACAATTTTTAGATCTTAACCATAAATATTTACTTTCTTTGATAAAAAAGTGGAACCTACTAGGGTTAAAAAGTAACAAATACGCAATCAGTAAAATTTTAAAATATGATTTGATACACAACCCTTCTAATATCACTTTGTCCCCAATTAATAGTAGATATGATATTGAAATGATATACATTGACCTGTCAAAAATTGGATTGGTTAACATTACGAATTGATTATTCCTAAAGGTTTTTTACAGAGAACAGAAAATAATTTTCCAAATAATTATCTGCTTGATTTATTCCTTTAAATTATTTAGTAGGTGTGTACAATTAGTCATTTGATATAAAATCCATATTAAGATGTATGACAGTTCTAAAAAAACTATAGGATAATCTGACAATAGGCTCAATGATTTTAAAAGATTGTCACAATTGTATCCAATAGCAATGAGTGAATCTTATCATAAATAAATGAGGTTTCTTAAGCTATACTCCCTTTAACCGCAGGCTTAATGGAGACTTTCTGGTTACGAGGCCCATTCAATTATCCAGACAATAAACAAAAGATATGCATATATAAAATGACCCCAAAAGTTAGATCTAAAAAAAACTAACTTTTGGGGTCACTCTAAAAACTCCTACCCCTCCTCTTTTTCATTCGCCAACATCAACCCTAACAATGATTCATAAATTGGTTCGGAATGGAATAGTTCAGCGACAAGGTAAGCAACAAAGGTGACCATTGCAAGGGGTAATAGATAACGAATCGATCCCCCTGTCATTTCAAGGATGAGAAAAATACCAGTCAGTGGGGCACGAACGATTGCAGCAAAATGAGCAGCCATTGCGATGACCGTAAAAACTAATAAGGTGTTCTGATCGATTAATCCACCCATTGATAAACTTGTTCCCACGATGTTGCCGGCAAGTGAGCCTAGTGCTAACAAGGGGAAGAATATACCGCCTGGCAAACCAGATGAAAAAGCCACTACTAATAAGAATAGTTTAATCAAGTAAACAGATAGTAGAGAGGCGAGAGCTATATTTTCATGGAATGGCATTAATATATAATGATCTCCTGAGCCTAATAGACTAGGATCCCATAATAAAAAGAGTGCTGTGACAACAAAAGGGAAGCTGCATTTTATAACAACAGGGACATGCCATCGTGCATACACTCTCTTTCCCCACAGGATAACCCGATTAAATAGAACGCCTGATAAACCAATGACCATTCCTAATATAATTAAAAAAGGATAGTCTCTTACTGGTAACTCTAATGAAATAGGAATAGTAAGGGTAAAGGTGTTATCTAATAAGATAATTGATACGAGGGTGGACGTAATGATAATTAAGGAACTGGCTAAAAACCCTCTCCGCGAGGTTCGTTTCAAAAGTTCTTCTAATGCAAATATAATCCCTGAAATGGGTGAGTTAAATGCGGCAGCCATCCCCGCACTAGCGGCGCCTACAATCAAATAACGTTGGTTCTGACTATTTAAATGACTTTTTTCGGCAATACCTTGTCCAATTGCTGCGCCAATCTGAACCGATGGACCTTCTCGGCCAACAGTCAGACCGCTCCCAATCGTTAGAATGCCACCCATTAACTTATGAATCAAGACAGAGAACCAGGAGAAGTCTAACTGCCCACTTAATTTACCAGCTACTTGGGGAATACCTGAACCGCCAATCATCGGTTCTTTTTTGACGTTCCACGATACAACGACACCAATCGTTGCGAAAATAAAAATAAACAATAGTGAGTGAAGGAGACTTTGTTGTCCAAACTGCAATAACTTTCCTACCATCCCCATCAAAAAGGGAATAGCCAACCGAAAGCCACTCACCACAACACCAACTAAAAGCCCTGTCACCAGACTAACAAACCCTAGTTTAAAATCTAAACGTTTCTCTTCCATGACATCATCCTCCATTTAACTATTTTACGCCTGTTTTTGGAAAATGAAAAGAAGAGGGAAAAAGACGCTTGCTTAAGCAATTATTGTTATAGTAACCAAAAGAATGGCATTATCCAATCGTACCCATTTTACGAATAGATTGCTGACAAGTTATTAGGTTTATATGATAAAAGAGATGAGCTATTTGAAATTAGCTGCGAGCTCTCAGAAGAAAGATTTATGACCTATCTCCATTCAGCAGGCTGCCGAAAGCTGTTCTCGTGTGTGCAATGATTCCTTCAGACAGGGAAGTGTCGCCGTGATAGATGACGGTATAGCTTTTCATCATAAAAACATCTAATGCTACTACAAACATTATTTTCTCCTCTCGTTCTCGTTTGGTTTGAAGGCCCCTCACTGATTCATTCCGATTCTCATTTCCTTTACACGGACTCGTGCTCCCACATACTCAAACCTGATTCTGAAATGACAGTGAAGGAGCCACGTTTTTGTTTCAGACTCTTAGTGCTCGGGGCTATGGTCATACTTCCTTTCACCACTACAATATCCCCAAAAAAAGAAAATAGTAGACAGTGCTTCCCGTCGGAGTTTCTGCCTACTAAACTTAGTATGTTTTTAATGTTTAAATAGTTATACCTCTTTCGAGCTTAAATAAAAGCCTTTTTGTGCTTTGACATTGAAGCTGACCAGTTTATTTGTTGTGGGATGGATGAATGAAATACTAGATGCGTGTAATCCCAAACGTTTCAATGGATTTGAACGCGCGCTATATTTTTTGTCGCCAGCAACAGGGTGACCAATAGATTCCATATGAACACGGATTTGATTTTTGCGACCTGTCTCTAATTGGACTTCTAATAAGGAATAATTTTTATTGCCTTGGATTTTTTTGTAGTGAGTGACAGCGTGTTTTCCGCCATTGTCGTAATTGTGAGAGTGAACTTTCATAGACTTAGTATTTTCTGTTAGCCAAGATGAAATTTTTCCAGAGTTATCCGTTTCTCCTTCAACTAAGGCAGTATAAGTCCGTTCTTTAACCATTTCGTGCCAGTTTTCTTGCAGTTTTGTTTTGGCTGCTTCTGTTTTAGCATAAATCATAACGCCGGAGGTATCTCGGTCTAGTCTGTGAACAACAAAAATACGGTTAGCTTTATTGCTTTCTTTCACATAAGCAGAAAGCTGGCGGTAGGCAGTTGCTTCGGAAGGATCTTTTCCAGAAACAGAGAGGATACCTTCGTCTTTTCGAATAACGATAAGGTCATCGTCCTCATGTAAAATAGAAATGCCGTGAAGTACAGTTTTATTCATGGCTACTTGATTGCTTAAAACGCTGACGACTTGCCCAGGTTTAAGGGGGTGGTTGTGCTGAGTGATGGTTTTTCCATCAACAGAAACTTGACCACGTGTCAAAATGGCTTTGATTGCGTTACGGCCACCTTTTAAGTTCTCAAGTAGGAAGGGCAGTAATTGTGCGTCTTCTTTAATCGGGTAGTTGGTTACTCCTGTAGCTGCGGGTGCTTGTTTTTTATGATTAGGTTTATGGTACTTTTGTTGTTTTTTTATAGTAATCGCTCCTCGAAATGCTTGTTGTTTGTAGTATAGCAGAAAAAAAGGCGAAAATTTGGTATAATCAACAAGAATACGATGAGAAATGAGGGACAAAATGAATCATAACGACCGATTAGTGCGTTTGCGCTACGCCCTAGATATTAAAGATAACGATATGGTGACAATCTTTAAGTTGGGCGGCATGGAAAAAACCAAAGAAGACATCAAAGCCATGCTAACAAAACTAGCTCAAGAAGATGAAGAAACTAATTCAGAAAACGTCTATGAGTTAATGTGTGACGACGAAAGCTTTGAGCGCTTTTTAAATGGCTTGATCACGTCGCAACGTGGTGTACAAAAGCCTAAAGAAGGCCAAGTCGCTCAAGAACCAAAATTAGAGTTAACAAGAGGCAATGCCAATAACCTATTATTGAAAAAGGTTAAAATCGCTTTGTCACTAACAAGTGACGATTTGCTGGATATTTTAGACGAAGCTGGCGTATCAATTTCAAATAGTGAGTTAAGCGCAGTTCTACGTAAAGAAGGTCACCGTAACTACAAGCCTTGTGGCGACCGCTACGCTAGAAATTTTTTGAAGGGATTAGCCCTTCGTTACCGATCATAAAAGGAGCTTATTAAAAATGGAAACAATGAATTGTCCGAAATGTCAGTCAGAATATACTTATCAGGATGGTGCATTATGGGTGTGCCCAGAATGCGCACACGAATGGGTGCCAGGAGCAGAACTAGCGCAGGATGACGCAGTCAAGGATGTAAATGGAAACATCTTGGTTGATGGTGATGATGTTGTTGTCGTTAAAGATTTGAAAGTAAAAGGTAGTAAACAAGCCATTAAGCAAGGAACAAAAGTGAAGAGTATTCGCTTAGTCGAAGATTCGGGCGACGGCCACAATATTGATTGTAAGATTGATGGCTTTGGTGCCATGAAATTAAAATCAGAGTTCGTTAAAAAGAGCTAAAGAAGAAGGACGAATAGAATGTATCTAACGATTCAAGAAACAGCCGACTATCTAGACTTGCCTATCAGTGAGATTCATCGCTTGATTCGTGAAAAACAAATTCGGGTACTTCGTCTCGAAGATGAGATTATGATTTATCGTGAGCAGTTTAATTTATTCTTAACAGAACGAGAAAAAGAAAAGGCCGCTCTAGAAGACTATCTCAACACACCTGTGCCTGAAGATATTGATATTAAAGATGAAGATTAAAATAGTCTCCTTTATGAATTTTAATATTACCGAAACCAACAAAAGTTTTGGTTGTAAATGTTTGTTTTGAAAGCATTTTTTGATTAGAAAACGATGACAATCGAATTTGACAGACAAATGTTAAATGGCTATAGTAGACCTACTGAAAAGATATCAGGTAAGGGAGCTAGACACATGAGCCAAATAGAAATAAAAGTAAATCCAACAGTTAAAGACATCATTTTATCTAAAGAAAGCGACATGATCGCCTTTCGTCGTTACTTACATGCACACCCTGAATTGTCGATGGAAGAGTTTGAAACGACAAAACTGATCGCAGCAAAACTAGATGAATTTGGCATTCCTTATCGTTTAACGAAACCAACCGGTGTTATTGCAGAAATCAAAGGGGCAGGTCCTGGTAAAACAATTCTACTGAGAGCAGACATGGATGCCTTATCTGTTCAACAAATGAATGATGTTTCCTACAAATCAAGTGTTGAAGGGAAAATGCACGCTTGCGGACATGATACGCACATTTCTATGCTGATGAGTGCAGCTTATGCCTTGAATGAAGTGAAGGATCAATTTAACGGAACAGTTCGCTTAGTGTTCCAACCGGCAGAAGAGATTGCGCAAGGCGCTAAGCTGATGGTCGAACAAGGGGCTGTTGAAGGTGTTGATAATGCCTTTGGTATCCACATTTGGTCAGTGGGCAAGTCAGGTACTGTTTCGTGTCCAGCGGGTCCGTCTTTCGCGGCAGCTGATATTGTAAAAATTAGTTTTAAAGGAAAGGGCGGCCATGCGGCGCAACCTAACTTAACGATTGATGCAGCGATTATGGCATCTCAATTTGTTGTGAATGCGCAATCGATTGTTTCTCGCGTGATTGATCCCTTACATCCAGCCGTTGTAACGCTTGGTAAAATGGAAGTAGGAACACGTTTTAATGTTATTGCCGAGAATGCAACTATTGAGGGAACGGTTCGAACGTTTGATCCAGCAACGCGCGATACGGTAGAAGAAGCTTTGAAACACTATGCCAATGAAATCGCGAAGATGTACGGTGGGGAGGCTGAAGTGGTCTACGATCGCATGACCGAACCTGTTAATAATGAGGAAAAAACAGCGAATTTAGTTCAACAAATCGCTGCTCAAGCCTTTGGGGAAGAAGCGATTGATAACTGCCCACCAACCATGGGAGCAGAGGACTTTGGTTGTTATATGACACAAATTCCAGGTGCTTTTGCGACAGTTGGTAGTGCTAGCGATGACGACGCAACACAATGGCCGCATCATTCTGGAAACTTTAACGTAGACGAAAATGCTCTGAAAGTTGGGGCAGAGTTATATGCGCAATACGCATTAGCTTACCTAGGTCAAAACGAATTTTAAATCAAAAAAAACCAGCTTGAATGATGTCCAAGCTGGTTTTATGCATCTGTTAATAGGCGATTAATATGAATGGTTAAGAAGGTTACTTCATCATCGACAATATCAAAGTGGAAGTCTTGATGAATGTAACTTTTAATCCCTAATGCAATTTGATATTCTTTTTCAAATTGTTGACGTATGGTCTCGTTCAGCATAGCGTTACTGCCAGTATTTTCTTTGTGGGCAATAATACGCTGTGCTAAAGCTAAGAGATGGCGTAAAAAGCGCTCGTAAGCCCAAGAGCCTTCATTGATTAAAATGCCACTTTTTATTTCGATAATGCGTAGGCAATTGGTTAATAGACTAGTGATTTCGTCAGTATGGGACATATTGCCGTCTAACTGTGCATTGATTAAATGCATGGTAATATGAGCGGCCTCATCTTCGGGCATATCCATGTTGAGTTCATCTCTAATGATGGTTAAGGCATACAGTCCAACTTCAAACTCTTTAGGAAACATCTTTTTAATCCAGACTTTAAAATCATTGGTTAATGGAATCCCGCTCTTCACTCGCTCAACCGCAAAGTCAATATGATCGGTTAGTGTCAAAATTAAGTTCTTATTTAGTTGCTTATCGAGATAACGATGGGCATAATCAACGACTTTTGAACTAATGGCAATGGAAGAGAGTTCCACTTCCAAGAAGAGTTTCTTCATTTTAGTTGAAGAGGTGACAGTATCCATGCGGAATATTTTTTCGATTTTACTTTCGTCAACAAGATCGCCAGTTTTTAACTGCCAACCTAATCCCTTACCCATAACAATGATTTCGTGTCCATCCTTGTCAGTGGTGCTAATTAAATTATTGTTTAGAATCTTATTCGCAATCATCTTACGAATCTCCTATCTTAAATACGGTGATATCGGTAACTTTTATAAAACAGTATGAAGATAGTACCATGTTGCTCAGAAAGTCGCAAGTTTGCTGTTTTGAAATTTTATTTTAAAAGGGCTTGCATTATCTAAGTGGGCTGTGATAGAATCGTAACTAATTGCAAAGAGGGCTTGTTACGTTTAGTCGGCAATACCCAAATCAACCTATACTTGGATGGCAGTGGTGTATCCATTTTTAGGCTGGTTTGGGTATTTTTGCGTTTAGGGGAGGCTAAACCAACTGTCTTTGTCTGCAATGGGAAACAAAATAGGGGTGGAATAGATGAAAGACCAAATTTTTGGTGTGTTACAAAGAGTTGGACGCTCTTTTATGTTACCGATTGCCATTTTACCGGTAGCAGGGTTATTTTTAGGGATAGGTGGATCCTTTACTAACCCAACAACACTAGAGACATATGGACTAACTTCTGCGATGGGGGAAGGAACGTTCATACATAATATTTTACTTGTTATGAATGCGGCTGGTAGTGTCGTATTTGATAACTTGCCATTAATTTTCGCAATCGGTTGTGCGATTGGGATGGCCAAATCTGAGAAAGCTACAGCTGCATTGTCGGCTGCTATTGCCTTCTTAGTGATGCATTCTTCAATTGGCGCAATGATCCAAGTTCAGGGTGGGGCTGAACAATACTTGGACGGATCGATTGCAACTGTTTTAGGAATCGAATCACTTCAAATGGGTGTATTCGGTGGTATGATTGTTGGTTTAGGTGTAGCGGCGCTTCATAACCGTTTCTACAAAATCCAATTACCAACTGCTTTATCTTTCTTTGAAGGAACACGCTTTGTTCCAATCGTATCGTCAATTGTTTTCTTAGTTGTCGGTATTTTAATGAGTTATGTGTGGCCGCCAATTCAAGGTGGTATTTACGCAGTCGGTGAATTAGTACAAGGTTCAGGTTACGCTGGAACTTGGTTATACGGATTCATGGAACGTTTATTGATTCCATTTGGTTTACACCACGTATTCTACTTGCCATTCTGGCAAACAGCTGTTGGTGGAACAATGGAAGTGGGCGGACAATTAGTTGAAGGTGCGCAAAACATCTTCTTCGCACAATTATCTGATCCGTCAACAACTGTATTCAGTGTTGAAGCAACTCGCTTTATGACTGGGAAATTCCCATTGATGATTTTTGGTTTACCAGGTGCTGCTTTGGCAATGTACCGTACAGCTAAACCAGAAAATCGTAAAGTTGTTGGTGGTTTATTACTATCAGCTGCTCTAACATCAATGTTAACAGGAATTACAGAGCCGCTAGAATTTACATTCTTATTTGTGGCAATGCCGTTATATGCGATTCACTGTATCTTAGCTGGTGGAGCTTACATGTTGATGCATTTCTTCAGCGTAGGTGTGGGGATGACCTTCTCTGGTGGATTTATCGACTTGTTCCTTTACGGTATTTTACAAGGTAACGCAAAAACAAACTGGATTTGGGTAGTCCTAGTTGGTATTGTTTACTTCGCAATTTACTACTTACTATTTACATTCTTAATTAAGAAATTTAATTACAAAACGCCAGGTCGCGACGACAGTGCAGAGGAAATTAAACTGTACACACGTGCTGACATGAACGCTAAAAAAGACGGTTCAGCTGCAACAGAATCAGTTATTGAAAACGAAACAGATGCTTTATCAGCTTCTATTATTTATGGACTAGGTGGTAAAGATAACATCGTTGACGTGGATAGCTGTGCAACACGCTTGAGAACAACAATCGCAAACAGTGATTTAGTAGATGTAGAGCTATTGAAATCAACTGGTGCAGCTGGTGTTGTTCAAAAGGGTACTGGGGTTCAAGTTGTTTACGGACCAAAAGTTTCAAACATTAAATCAAACCTAGAAGAATTTATTGAAAGTGGTAAAGCAGCAAAATTACCTTCAAAAGAAGACTTTTACGGTCAAGCTGCTGTTGAAGAAACAGTAGTAGTTGCAGAAGATGTTATTGAAACGGAAGAAACAGCAGCAAAAGACTTAGCAGTTATTGGTACTATTCAATCACCAATGGCAGGAAATCTTATTCCGCTAAGCGAAGTACCAGATGCAGCCTTTTCAAGTGGCGCAATTGGTAACGGGTTTGGAATCGATCCAACTGACGGAAAAGTAACATCACCAATCACTGGTACAGTGATGATGGTCTTCGAAACAAAACATGCCATTGGTCTTGTTTCAGAAGAAGGCGTAGAAGTGATGATTCACGTTGGTTTGGACTCTGTAAGTATGAAGGGCGAAGGCTTTACTGCTCACGTGGCAGCGGGAGATACAGTAAAAGCTGGAGACTTACTACTTGATGTTGATTTGGACGCTGTCAGAGCGGCAGGCCATCCAGCAGTCACACCAGTTGTGATTACCAATACCGCTCAATACAAAGCAATTGAAGTGCTAAAATACGGTGAAGTTTCTCATAACGAAGAAGTCTTAACTGTTAAGTAAGCCAAGAAAACACCTCGGAAGCCCTCAGCTTCCGAGGTGTTTTTTACCTTGTAGCAGGGTTAGTGTTATCAGGAGAAAGGTTTTGATTAACATCTGACTGCATCAAGTCAACTCATCTAATCAAAACAAAAAGCTTGGGCGGCTGCCCAAGCTTTTCTTATATACTAGGGGATTATAAGTTCAGCCATCAATGTCTAACTCCCAAGTCCTGGCCTAGTGAAAAAAAGATAAATTTGCCCCATTGCGCGCTTCGCTGCTCGCTAACGCATATCATTCGACTAACCCGCTGAAGCGCGAAGTCTCCTGACAATTCAGGGTCAAATTTCCTATTTTTTCATAGGCCAAGGCGGACTTGTCCGCTTTTCTAATATACATTCTTATTCTGCGTCAGTTTCTTCAGCTGGTGCTAAGCCGAGCTCGCGTTTCATACGAGTTAACTCATCTTCTACAGCTGCAGATGTTTGGCTAGCATATTTTTCTTCTAGCTCTTTCGCTTTATCAATTGGTTCTGAGTTTAATTCGGACATAGAATTTGCTTCGTCTAATAAACGGTTTGCTTTGTCTTCCATACGTTGGAATGAACCCATAGCGCTTTGAGATTTCGATACGCTTTGTGTCACGTCATTCAATTTTTCTTGTGTCTTAGCAACAGACATCTTACCTTTAATCATCGCGCGACGTTGTCTTAATTTTTCAATGTCTTCAGCTAATTTGTCATGCATTTGACGCATCTTAACAGCATTTTCATGCGCTGATGCGTAAGCTGTTGCTAGACCAGCACCAACATTTTCAATCTCTTGCTTTTTAGAAAGGAAAACACGTGCATCATCTTCGTTACCAGCTTCTAGTGCTTTTTTAGCTAGCTCTTCGTACTTTTTCACTTCAGCTTCATTTTGATCGACTTCGCGTTTAGCACGTTTTTCTTCTGCCATAATGCCAGCAGTACTTTGTTTCACTTCAGCTAAATCGTCCATCATGTCACGCAAGTATTGATCGATCATCTTTTCAGGATTTTCCATGCGGTCGATAACGGCATTGATGTTGGCACTTAAAATATCTGTAAAACGGTTTAGAATTGACATAATTTATTTCCTCCTTTTAATGGGTTATTGCTTGTCATCACTGTATTTTTTAGCTAGGTCATCCGCTTCTGATGAGCCTCCAAACGTGCTAAGTGGCTTGTTTAAAATATCTTCGGTGCGCTTAGCTTCAATAGCTTGCTGTTCCTTACGCTTCTTCCACCAATAGAATAGAAGAAAGGCAATCGCAGCAGCGCCAGCAATCATAAAGACAGGAATCCATGGCGAGGTCGTCACGGTCATAATCCTATCAGCTGCATCCCTAAAGGCTTTGCTAAAGAACTGCGCATCAGTTAAATTACTTTCATAGTAATAGCGATCAATGTAGTCCAGCAAAATATCAGCTGCTTCCGTATCAATCACTTGCTTGGCTTGCGTTCCGGTGACATATTGAGTGATGTAGTTATTTGGCGTGCCTTCGTAGAAGACTAATAGCAAATGAGCTTCATCCGTAAATAAATCATCGTAAAGCGTTGCCGCAAAAGCTTCAACATCAGCTATGGTCGCTGACGACGAGCCGTTAATGGACTCGGTAATGTAAACATGTGGCTGTACGCCTGTTTCTTGATAGAAATAACGTAAGCCATCTATCAGCTCTGTTTGACTCTCAATCCAACCCGCTTCATCTGTGAAGTAGTCTGTCTCGTTCACGGAACCGGCTGGTAATGGTTCACGCTCAATCGTCGAACGCGTGATGGACGATGACGAACCACTACTGCTGCTGCCACCACTAGACATCAACGGAATTAACAGAAAGAAAATAAAGCCAAGAATGAGTAGTGTGCTCATCGCTGTTCCACAACCCGTGCCACAACCGCCACCACCAGATGGACCACCATAATAAGGTCCACGTCTTCTACGGTAACCACCACCAGTGTTTACAAAAATAGGACCGGTTCGCGGTCGATTATAAGAACTGCCACCGCCCCAAGAACCGCCTCCACGACCTCCTCCGAATGAACCGCCACCGCGGCCACCAGAACTACTTCGGCCACCGGATCCTCGTGAACCGCCGAAGGATCCACCACCGCCACGGCCTCCTCCAAACGAGCCGCCACCGCGGCCACCACCTCTTGCCATAGACACCCCTCTTTTCTTCTTTTACGCTCTTATTCCATCGGATAAAAAAATAGTACTTTATATAATTTCAATATAGCATAAGCAAGTTTTATAGGCAATTTACAACCCTTTTTTTGACTAAAAATCCATCTAAAGTCTGATTTTTATGCTAAGTTACTTGCGTTTCCTTTCTAATCGAAAAGCCTTATACTTAAACTAGCACAAACAGAAAGGAAGAGTGAGATGACTCATCAAAATCGACTTTCTCAAGAAAAATCCCCTTATTTACTCCAACACGCCAATAATCCAATTGATTGGTATCCGTGGGGAGAAGAAGCATTCAATAAGGCAGAAAAAGAAGACAAGCCTATCTTTCTATCTATTGGCTATTCAACTTGTCATTGGTGCCACGTCATGGCCCACGAATCCTTTGAGGACGAAGGTGTTGCTCGTTATATGAACGACCATTATGTCGCTATTAAAGTGGACCGCGAAGAGCGTCCAGATATTGATTCTGTCTACATGAAAATTTGCCAAATGATGACAGGGCAAGGCGGTTGGCCCTTAACGATTGTGATGACGCCTGAAAAACGACCTTTCTTTGCGGGGACTTATTTCCCTAAGGAGCGAAGACAGCAATTGCCAGGCTTAGTAGATGTATTGTCGCATGTTCACCGTATTTATAAGGAAGATAAAAATCAGTTAGCTGACATCGAAAAAAATGTAAAAGCTGCTTTGGATAAAACAATTGAGCGAGAAAAAGGAGAAGGTTTGTCGAAAGAAACCATTGATCAAGCCTATCAAACACTTGAACAACGTTTCGATCTGGTGTTTGGTGGCTTCGGAACGGGACAAAAATTTCCGCAAGCGCAAAACTTACTATTTTTATTGCACTATTATCAAGTAACTAAGACTAAAAAAGCCCTCTATATGGTGGAACACACGTTAGTTAATATGATAAAAGGGGGCATTTGGGATCAACTTGGTTTTGGGTTTTCACGCTATACAGTAGACCGTCGTTGGAAGACGCCGCACTTTGAAAAAATGCTCTATGATAATGCCATGCTATTAATGGTGCTAGCAAGTAGCTATCAAATAACTAAAAAGCCATTTTATAAGGAAAAAGCCCTTCAACTGGTAACCTTTATTAAAGCTGAAATGACAGCTGAGGAAGGTGGTTTTTATTCAGCCATTGACGCCGATTCAGAAGGTGAAGAAGGAAAATACTATACATGGACATTCTCAGAAATCTACGACCATTTAGATGAAGAAACGGCAGATTTGTTTGTCGATGTTTATGGTGTGTCGCCGCGCGGAAACTTTGAAGGGAAAAACATTCTTTACTTACCGCAACTTGATTTTTCAACTTATGCAGCAGACTATGGCTTATCAGAAGAAGAAATCGTTATGACATTGAGTCAAGCATGCCAAAGTTTGTTAGCGGTTCGGAAGGAGCGCGTTTACCCGCATCTGGATGATAAAGTACTAACGAGTTGGAACAGTTTAATGATTGCGGCTCTAAGTCAGGCAGCTGCCGTTTTCCAAGACACTGATATGCTAGAAATGGCAAAAAAGGCTCTTCTTTTTATAGAAGAGAAGCTTTACGAAAATGGCCGATTGCAAGCTCGCTACCGTCAAGGTGAGGCCAAGTTCCATGCCTACTTAGATGATTATGCCTTTTTATCATGGGCTTATTTAAGCCTCTATGAAGCAGGGGCTGACCGCAAGAATTTAGAAAAAGCGATGGCGACGTGTAGAGAGATGGAAGATTTATTTTGGGATACGGAGTTAGGCGGCTTTTTCTTTAGCGGCAGTGACAGCGAACAAATGATTGTTCAAGAGAAAGAAGTCGTTGAAGGCGGCTTGCCATCAGGTAATAGTATCGCAAGCTTTGTTTATGCCAAGCTAGCCTTAATGACAGCTCATAGCCACTATGAAAAGCGGTTAAATGAACTCCTAAGTATTTTCAATACCGATATAAAAGAAGCACCGGCTTCCACACCAAGCTTAATGAGAAGTTTGCTCTTAACCCATTACCCAAGTCAGCAGGTCCTTGTTTTCGGCAAAGAAAAGGCGCGCTTTTTAGAAAAATTACAGACCGCTTACTTACCAAATGTGGTGACCTTGCTGGCTGATGACGCAGCGGACTTGGCCGATTTGGCTCCTTATACAAGCGATTATCCGAATAATCCGGGTCAAACCATGATTTATGTGTGTCAGAATTTTACTTGCCAACGACCGACAACGGATATGCAAGAAGCAATGGCACAGATATTGGAAGGTTAGTCGTATTTTATTGAAAATTTAAAGACTCTTGTCTTGCATTCACTTTGTAAAAAATCTACACTATTGTAGGTAATGATGGACTGCGAAGATTGTTTGGTGGAGCTGGCAGTAGTCATGATGAAAGGTGAGAGATAATGCTAGAGTTAAAGAATATTACAAAAGAATACCGAACAGGTGACGAAACCGTTCAAGCATTAAAAGGCATCAATTTGAAATTCCGAAGCAACGAATTTGTGTCTATTCTGGGTCAAAGTGGTTCAGGTAAGACAACGATGCTGAATATTATTGGAGGATTAGATCAATACAGTAGCGGTGATTTACTAATCAATAACAAATCAACAAAAGACTTTAAAGAAAAAGATTGGGATACTTACCGAAATCACTCGGTTGGGTTTATTTTCCAAAGTTACAACTTGATTCCCCATCAATCTGTTTTGGCAAATGTGGAGCTTGCCTTAACCTTATCAGGTGTATCAAAAGATGAACGCCGTGAACGTGCGCGTGATGTCTTAACTAAAGTTGGGTTGAAAGACCATATGAATAAACGTCCTAGCCAATTGTCAGGTGGACAGATGCAACGGGTTGCTATTGCGCGTGCCTTGATTAATGATCCGGAAATCTTGCTGGCTGATGAACCAACAGGGGCCTTGGATTCTGAGACAAGTGTTCAAATTATGAACCTGCTAAAGGAAATTGCCTCTGATCGTTTAGTAATTATGGTTACCCATAATCCTGATTTAGCAGCAGAATATTCAACACGAATTATCAAAGTGCTAGACGGTGAAATTTTAGAAGATTCCAACCCGACAACGGAGAGCGAATTACGTGAGAGTACCGTTCTAAAAAATGAAAAGACCTTTATGTCCTTCTTTACAGCACTAGGACTAAGTTTTAATAACTTACTGACTAAAAAAGGACGGACCTTCTTGACGGCTTTCGCCGGCAGTATTGGGATTATTGGAATTGCCTTAATTCTTTCCCTTTCTAATGGGGTTCAAAACTATATTTCACGTATTGAAGAAGATACCTTGTCGTCTTATCCGCTAACGATTGAAGAGTCGACTTTGGATATGTCGGTGATTATGCAGGCTTTGATGGGTGTGAATGCGAGCGCGTCAAACGAAGCGACAGACGGTGAAGTAACGGCAACACCGATTATGAAAGATGTTATGGATACTTTGTCAAATCGCCAAGGTTCAAATAACTTAGAAGCTTTTAAAACATTTTTGGAAACCGATAGCCGTGTAGGGGATGTGACGAATGCCATTCAATACAGCTATAACCTTCCAATCAATATTTACAGCCAAGACAGTGTTGATGGTGTGCTAAAAGTGAATCCATCACAAGTTCTTGATGCTATTGGGATGGGCCAAATGATGGCAGGCGGTGGTAATCCGTTGCAAAACGCATTATCTGGTGGTAGTGCGGCTTCTTCTCAAATGAATATCTGGACTGAAATGCTAGATAATCAAGACTTATTAGAAACACAATATGATACCTTGACTGGTCGCTGGCCAGAAGAGGCAAATGAAGTAGTTTTAATTGTGGATGAAAACAATAGTGTCAGCGATTATATGTTGTATGCACTTGGCTTGTTGAGTCAAGAAACGCTAGCAGATAATTTTGAAAAAATCATGAATGGTGAAGGCGTAGATATGGAAGATGCACCTGCTTATTCTTATGACGAATTAATGGCAATGACCTTCCAATTAGTGTTAGATACCGATATGTATGAAAAAGAAAATGACCATTGGGTAAATCGCAGTGACGATGAAGCCTTTATGGAAGACGTGATTGCCAACAGTCAAGCGTTAAAAATTGTTGGGATTATGCGTCCAAATGAGGAAGCAATCACTGGACAAGAAACAGGATCAATTGGTTACACAAGCAACTTGAAAGAATGGGTCATTAACCAAACAAACGAAGCAACGATTGTAAAGGAACAAAAAGAGAACCCAGAAATTAATGTCTTTACGGGTCTGGAATTCCCAGAAGATAGTGGCGAAGAATTTAATTTAGCTAATTTATCAGATGAACAACGTGCCTATATGGCAACCTTGTCTGAAGAAGAATTGGCAGAATTAATCGCTACTTATCAAGACAATGCCAATGCCACTTATGACGCAAACCTAGCAACATTAGGTGCAGTTGATTTGGCTAAACCATCATCTATTAATATTTATGCGAAAGACTTTGAAGCGAAAGATAGTTTAGAAGCCTTAATTGCTGAATACAATGATGCAGAAACAGAAGCAGGTCGTGATGAAAATACGATTACTTACTCTGACTTGGTGGGAACATTGATGAGTTCGGTAACGTCAATCATTAACATCATTTCTTACGTATTGATTGCCTTTGTAGGTGTATCCTTAGTTGTATCTTCTATTATGATTGGGATTATTACTTATATCTCTGTTCTAGAACGAACAAAAGAAATTGGTATTTTACGAAGCGTCGGAGCATCTAAGAAAGATATTTCTCGCGTCTTTAATGCCGAAACCTTTATTATTGGTCTCTTATCAGGTGTGCTAGGAATTGGTATTACCTTACTATTGAATGTTCCGATTAATATCATCATTAAAAATATGACAGGTATTTCAGGTATCTCTTCGCTACCAGCAATGGGTGGTATTGGCCTCATTTTAATCAGTTTAATTCTAACTGTAATTGCAGGCGTGATTCCATCTCGTATGGCAGCTAAGAAAGACCCAGTAGAAGCACTTCGCTCAGAATAAAATAGCTTACAGAATCAGTCAGACGCTAAAAACGTCTGACTTTTTTTATAGGCCAAGGCGGACTTGTCCGCTTTTCTTATTAGCAATTGTCCAGCAGAAACAGCACCTTTCCGCAAAATGGGTTATTTTTTTTCTGACTTTCATTTCCATTTTTCGTTAACTTATGCCAAACTAGATAAGACGAGAATGACAGGAAAGAAGTGACAGAGATGAAAGCACAACGGTTGTTTTTGATGCCTAGTGAGCAGGATGAAAAGCGCTGGGTAGCTGAAATTACAGGTGAAGATAAGGTCTTTCGAGTGAAACGTGATTTTCAACCGGAAATCAGCGAGGGACAGTGGGATATTTATGATGGATGGTATCAAATTCATGGTACTGCTAATGGCGTTAGTCCATTTACAAAGGAATATGTCCATGTAAAAGAGGGCAGGATGCTGCGTCATTTGCCTTTCTCCTATGTGTTGGGGCATTTGGAAGAGATTAAAGCAGCTCAGCCACAGAGAATGGAACGGATGCGCAAACAAATTTATGCGATTTTAAATGAGATTAAGCTAGCTGTTCCTTATGAGCCAGTGGAAGAAGCGATTGAACGCCAAAAGGAAGATTGCGATATGTGTGATGAGCCGGAACAGTTGTTAGGCGCGCTATCGACCTTATTGAAACGAAAAGAAGCGATGATTAAGGAGTATCAAAAAATATTTGAAAATTGGCAGCAAGACTGGTAATAAAAAAAGAGGGTGCTAACGTTGCAATCGGCTAGATTATCTTTATAATTAATAGAGTTGAACAGTAGCAGAGCAGAATGAAAAGTGGGGGTTTGGTATGAGTAAAATAGGCTTTGATTCCAAGAAATATATTGAAGAGCAGTCGCGTTATATTTTAGAACGCGTCAATCATTACGACAAATTGTATTTAGAATTTGGCGGCAAATTAATCGGAGACAAACATGCCAAGAGAGTCCTTCCAGGTTTTGATGAAGATGCTAAAATTAAGTTATTACAGCGGTTAAAAGACCAAGCTGAAATCGTGATTTGTGTGTACGCCGGCGATATTGAACGTAATAAGATTCGCGGAGATTACGGTATTACTTACGATATGGATGTTTTTCGTTTGATTGATGAATTTAGAGAGTTCGGCTTGAAAGTCAATAGCGTTGTGATTACACGCTACCACGGTCAGCCATCAACCAAGTTATTCATGAACAAACTGACAAAACGCGATATTAAAGTGTATACCCACAACAGTATTGAAGGTTATCCATCAAATATCGACTTGATTACAAGTGAAGAAGGCTTCGGCCAAAACGACTATATTGAAACAACAAAACCAATTGTTGTCGTGACGTCACCAGGTGGCGGTAGCGGGAAATTAGCAACCTGTCTAAACCAGTTGTACCATGAAAATCAACTCGGTCGTAAAGCAGGTTACTCTAAATTTGAGACGTTCCCGGTTTGGAATATTCCATTGAAACACCCCCTAAACGTTGCCTATGAAGCAGCAACCGTGGACCTAAAAGATGTAAATATGATCGACAACTTCCATTACGACAAATACAACAAGATTGCGGTTAATTATAATCGCGACATCGAAACGTTTCCGATTATCAAACGGATTATCGAGCGTATCACAGGTGAAGAATCCATTTACCAATCACCGACTGATATGGGCGTGAACCGTGTTGGCTTTGGGATTACAGATGACGCTGTCGTTCAAGAGGCTTCTAAACAAGAAATTATTCGTCGTAGTTTTGCAACAGAATGTGACTATAAAAAAGGCTTAATCGGCGAAGACATTATGTACCGAATGAAGATGTTGTTGGAAGATGTGGGCGTGCAACAAGAAGACCGTCCGCCTGTTCTACCAGCTCGTCGTTATGCAGAAAAGTTACGTGCTCAGACAGAAACCAATGATGCGAAATCAGTGATGGCCTTTGAATTAAGAGATGGTCGCATTGTAACAGGACGTACCTCTAATTTAATGGATTCTTCTTCTGCAGCTATTTTGAACGCTATTAAAGTATTAGCCAATGTCGCTGACGAGATTCCATTATTGTCTCTGACTATTTTAGAAACCATTCAAAGAACAAAAGCAGATGTTTTACATAATCGTATGCCTGTTTTGAACGCCAACGAAATTTTAATTGCTTTAGCGATTAGTGCGGTTACTAACCCAACTGCCCAATTGTGCTATAATAAATTATCTGAATTATCAGGTGTTCAAGCCCATTCAACGGTGATGTTGAAAAAAGATGACGAACAAATTTTAAGAAATCTAGGTTTGAATATTACTAGCGATCCAGTTTATTCATCAGAAAACCTATATTATATTTAAGCATGAAAAACTAATCGGACTGCCGACGCTGCAATCCGATTATTTTTCGTAAAGAGGAGGATAACAGATGTTATCATTTGAGGAAAAAAAACGTATTTTTGATAGCTATTCAGAATTAGAAAGCCAAGCAGTTTCCATGAACCGCTTAAACTATCACTTTAAAGGTAGTGCAGTAGCTAAAACCGTATTGGTTCGCTTCTTACATCCGAACGGTAATGCCTTTATTTATGCCGGCTACCTACCAAAAGAAGAAACTAAAAAAGGTTATATTTCTGTTTTAGAAGAAGATGAAGAAACGATTCGCGGTCTAGTAGAAGAGGCCATCAGCTTTTTAAAGAAAACAGAATTGGGCTATGAAGATGGCTATTCAGAATTGTGGTTTAGTAAAAGTGGTGACGTATTGCGCCTACAATTTGAAAATCCAGTATGGTCGGTTTTATTACCAAGCGATCAAGTAGAAGGGATTTTTAAAACAAAAGAACAAGCTGAATCCTATCTACATGATGAAGGATTCCAGAAAGGATAGTTGAAGACAAAAAGATGGCAACAAGAGGAAGAAAGAAAAAAGATGAATTAGATGTTAGTTTAAAAGTTGTAAATGGTATTTTAGCCGCTGCAGCGGTCTTATTTATATTAATGACCCAGCCATTACCGGTAATTCAAGGGTGGATAGAGGATTTATTTTTAACAGAAACGGTGCCCGCATCTGAACTTACTTATTTAGAATACGATGGCGTCAATCAAGTGATTGAAGTGAACGGCAACAAGCCAACGTTTGACGCTGATGAATTATCACTCGATGATGGAAGCTGGCAGTCGTTTAGCGAGTTAGACCGCTTAAACCGTGTGGGCGCTGCCCACGCCATGTTGGGAACTGATTTATTCCCGCTTGAAGAACGCGAGCCATTATACATCGATCCAACCGGCTGGAAACAGAAGAAATTAGATAACGGCCAATGGTTATATAACCGTAGTCATTTGATTGGCTTTCAATTAACGGGTGAGAATAATAATATTCGTAACTTGATGACAGGGACTAGAAGTTTAAATAATCCCCATATGCTACGTTTTGAAAATGATATTGATTATTACTTAGAACAAACGAATAATCATGTGCGCTATTTAGTTGAACCGATATTTAGAGATGATGAACTGGTCGCTAGAGGCGTTCATATGATGGCTCAATCGGTTGAAGATGAAGGGTTAAGCTTTAATGTTTATATCTTTAATATTCAAGATGGCTACGAAATCAATTATCAAGACGGCAGTAGTCGTAAGAGTAAGTAATAAAAAGAAGACAGTAAGCAAGTGAGAGTGGTAAAATAAAGCCAATTAAACTTGCAAACGTTAATTGGAGGACTCACGATGAAATTAACCTTTCTGCCAAAAACAAAGTTGGGTAAGCTTTCAAATTGGGCAATGGTCTATTTTTTACTTTCCTTTGGTTTTGTCGCTGTTATTCGCAGTATTTGGGGTGGCCCAGATGTCACCCAAACGATTTTGAATTGGCTATTACTGCTCGTTCTTTTTTCAGCAGGTGTAGCTGCTTTTATTAGTCTGTTTGGTAACTTAGTGGCGATTGTTTGGCGAGAAGATCGTTCGATTATTGGTATTATTATCTTTATTTTGTCTGTTCCCTTATGTGCACTTGTGGCAAGTTTCTTGTTAGGTAGCTATATGATATAGGAGGGAATCCTCATGCAAAAATTGGTTCCAAATTTGTGGTACGATACGCAAGCTCTTGAAGCAGCCCAATTTTATACGAGTTTGTTCGATGATTCTCGTATTAATTGGACGACAATCGTTGAAGATACGCCATCTGGTGATTCAGAGCAGCTGTCTTTTACACTAGCTGAATGAACTGTTTTGTGCCATGTATGATACGTCATACATGGTTTTTTTATTTGAATAGGAGACCCAAATATTTAATAGTTAAAGTTGATTGTAATTGTATACACCAATATACTAAGTATAAGAGGTGATGAGTATGAAAATAATTCAGAGCAGTACACAAAAATCTGGGCATAGCATGATGACGACATTACCACCGGATGTCTTAGAGAAACTCGATATGAGCGCTGGAGATCACATTGAATATGTTATAAAAGAAAATGGTGTTGAAGTTCGTAAAGCATCTGATAGAGAAAAAGATTTTTTAGCAACGGTTAATGCTGCGATGGACGATTACAATGCGGCACTTGAAGAGCTTATTAATCGATGATTCGTTATTTAGCTGTGATGATTAATGAAAGCTAAGTTACGCAACTACATTTACCGCGTATAATAAAAACATAAAATTGACATAAATTAGTTTAAAGGAGGTTATTAAATGGATTATGAAACAGACGATATTTTGTTTGAAACCATCCGTGAACAAAATAAACAATACTTGAACATTTTTGAAGCTGACTTGAAAGCAACTCATTTAAAGATGAATACTATTAGCAATCATTTGGCTACTGTTGATTTCTATATTAATACCTATCTTTTGTATTATGAACCTTTGGAAATGGCTGCTGGTTGCGGCAATGAAATTCATGGGTTTTTAGGCGACTTCTTCATACGAAAAGCTATGTGGTCAACACCTGTAACAATAAAATCAACGGCTGCAAGCATCAAGAAGTTTTATAAATCTATGCTGGATCACGGTCATGTTGATAAAGAAAGTTACTTGATTCTATGCGATGATATTAAAGAAAATATGTCAGATTGGCAAGCTGAGTGTGAGGATTACAATAATTCCGATGATTTAGATTGGTGAGATTCTTTCGTGTAGTAATGAACGGGTATCTCCAATTTACCTAAAGAGCTAACCTGTGATGTATACTGTAAAAAAACCAACTGTGAAAGAGGGATTTCATGCCATTACGTGACTTAATAACGCAATATCAAGCTTATAATCAACAAGAAATAACCGACCAAAAAGAGATGTTGGCCTATTTAGACCAGTATGACAATCTCTTAACGCGAGAAAATTCGGCTGCTCACTTTACCGTATCGGCATGGGTAGTGAATGATGATTGGACAAAAACGGTGATGGCGTACCATAACATCTATCAATCGTGGTCGTGGTTAGGTGGTCATGTCGATGGCGAACCAGATTTACTTCAAGTTGCTCTAAAAGAAGTCCAAGAAGAAACAGGCTTGAGTCAACTCAAACCTGTCCAAAATAGTATCTATTCGATTGAAATTTTACCTGTGCCTGCTCACGTTAAGAAGGGCCAACCGATTAAAGAACACCTGCATTTAAACATCACCTATTTAATACAAGCTGATGAAAGCGAGAAACTGCGAGTCAAAGAAGACGAAAACAGTGCCGTTGCTTGGATGCAGCTTGAAGAGGCTGTTGAAAAAAGTACAGAAGCCGAAATGAAAGTTGTTTACCAAAAACTAAATGATAAACTTGCTGAACTAAAAGCCGCGCCTCACTAAGGCAGCTTTTAGTTTTTTTAGTTGGATGTCTAGTTGTTTAGTCGGCAGCGCCACATTAATCCGCTCAAAGCCGTCACCTTCAGATCCGAATATATAACCTTCATCCGTGAAAAATTCTGCTTCTTCATGTAGAAACTGTTCGAGTTCCTCATTGGATAAACCGAGCGCTCTAAAATCAAGCCACTGCAAGTATGTTCCTTCTGGCAGAGGTGCTTTGATTAATGGAAATTCCTGTTCGAAGAAATCATGGACTAATTGATGGTTGGTACGAATGACTTTTAACAGCTCATCTAGCCATCTTTCTGATTGGGTATAGGCGAGTTCGCATGCCTTATAACCAAAAGCATTAATCAGATCACCACGAACTAAGGCAACTTCTTTTTTAAAGCGGCTGCGAACATCAGGATCTTCAATAATAATATTAGAGAGGCCTGCGCCAGCCAAGTTAAAACTTTTAGATGGAGCGGTACAGCTAATCATCCGACTAGCTAACTGGGGATGGATGGTTGCTGTGACATGATGGTGGTGACCACTTGCCACAAAGTCATACCAAATCTCATCAGAAATCAAAAATAAATCATGTTTAATAACAATATCGGCTAGCTTTTCTAGCTCTTCTTTTGTCCACACACGACCAACTGGATTATGAGGGCTACAGAACAATAAAATCTTATTGTCGCTGTGAGCAGCAGCCTTCTCAAAGCCTTCGAAGTCAATGGTGTAATAGCCATCCGTCTCGATTAAAGGCACATTGACTTCCTTGCGGTCATTATCTAAAATCGCCTCTAAAAATGGATGGTAAACGGGGCGGAAAACAATGACCCCATCGCCAGCTTTTGAAAAAGCACGAATTGCCGCATAAAAAGCAGCCACAATCCCTTGCGTATGCACAATCCAATCCGCTTCAATCGTCCACTGATGGCGTTTCTGTTGCCAATCAATCACTGCTTTTTGAAAGCTCGCATAGGGAGCCGTGTAACCTAAAATACTGTCATCTAAATAAGCTTTCAGTCCCTCGATAACTTCCGGGGGATTTTTAAATTCCATATCCGCGATAGACAGAGGTACCGCGTCGGGAGAAACATCTGCCTTCCAAGCAATCATCTGGTCCCATTTCACTGAGCCGACCCCTCTGCGATCCACCAATGATTCAAAGTCGTAAGTCATCCGCCAACACCTCCATTAATGATAGCTTTAGTGTACCATGTTAAGCCCTTTTATAAATAAAAAAGAAGAGCTTCAGCTCTATAAAAGTCGCTGTATCTTACTGGAGACAATAAAAAAAGCACCCAGCTAGTGGGTGCGCGTTCGTACTTAATCAAATGATCGTCTTTCGTCATCAATATCAACAATATGCTCGATGTCTTGCACATATTCGTAGGCTCCCATATAAGTGCCATCTTCATCACGAAGGGCTTTATAAGTCACCATCACGAAATTGCCGCGTGCACGGAACCAAAGTGTTTCAGAATCTTTGATGCCTGCTTTAAAGTCAGCAATCAGTTGACGAACCATGGGTTGGCTCTTTGGTGGGTGACAGTTATAAACTTCACGTCCTAAGGCATTTTTAGTACGTGGGAATAATTTTTTGCCAGGCCCATTATTAAAGTATTTTACTTTATCATTGGCATCGACAAAGGTTAATTCAAGCGGTTGTTCGTTTAGAATTTTTTCTAATTCTTTCATGGTTAGATAACCAGTCTCGAATTGGATATTACCGTCTTTGTCAGTTGGAATACCATTTGTTTGGAATTGATGGCGCTCGGGCTGCCATTTTGCTTCGGGTTGAATCATGCAGTAGCCAATTTCTTCTGATTCAGCAGCGATAGACAACCAGTCATCTTCATTGAAGAATGGCATAATCATCGGTAACATGATTTCTTCTTCTTTGACAATCATCTCTTCGATTTCGTATTTCATTTTATCAAAAGCTTCGACTGCTTGGTCTAGTTGGTCTGTTTCGATTATGAGACGGAAATCCTTAATAAATTGACGAATCTCATCATCGACTCCCCACATCACTTTTGGTGGTGCAGTTAGGCCGTAGCGTTCCATGATAGGAAAGAAGGAGTTTTCCTTGCGGCTATAGTGGTTGTCGATTTCCCACAAGATGTCGAGTTGCAATAGTAAACCATGCTTTAAGTCGGCAGCTTGTTCTTCTAAGTAAACAACTAACAGCTTTTCAAGACGATCAAGTGCGGTCTCGATAGCAAGATTTTCTTCCTTAATCACACGAATTGGGTGGCCAGGTTTGTCTTGTTCTTCGCTAAATTCATAGACTGATTCAATCGAACCATTAAACAAAGAAGCGTGGACATTACAGAGCAACATAATCTCTTCAGCTTGAATACCTTGGCTCATTAAACGACGTTCCATAACGGAGATTTCAAAGGCACTCACTTGTTCGAAGTGTTCTTTAAATTCAGCTTTAATGTTTTCTTCGTCTTCTCCAGCATGGAGCCGCAAAATTAAGTCTTTTAAAATGACTTGGCGTGCTTCAAACTCTTTTGAACGTTCACTTTGTAGTTTCAATTAAAGTTCAGACTCCTTTACTGTAAAACCATGCTCTGCTAATTTTTGCGCAACAGTCTCATAACTTAAACCGAATTGCTTAGCTGCACGACCTAACGTCATCATTCTGCCAGCTGTTTGCAACATTTTATCATCGCGTAAAGGTGCAAACCCAAGGCTGATAATAACTTCACGAATTTCAGGGAATTTAGAAACTGTCTCAAACACGGTATCTTTAAGGCTAATCTCTTTCATTGTTCATTCCTCACTTTGTTCATCTATATTAATGTATGATTATTCACATAATTGCTTTTATCATAAAGAAAAGAAAGTGAGTTTGCAAGGAGATTTAGGGGGAGTTACAAAAATAGCTGAGTCGTGTTAAAATAATGGACAAAGACTAAATAAGTTAAAGAGGATAAATGATGAAAAACTATTTTAGAGCCGTATTTTTGTTGTTATTTTTAGCAATGGGGTTTACTTATTACCATGATCAAAAAGAAAGTCAGCCAGTCGTTTCTGTTATTAAAAATAGTAAAGGTGAGCCAACCATTAGTCGTATTGATGTCATTCCAAGTCGAGATGAACAAGCTACATCTGTCGATTTAGTGCGGACGAGTGATGTGCCTTTATTTTTACAAACAGCAAATGAATGGAAAGATATTTCTTACGGCAGTGACGGCGATAGAAATATAGCTGAAAATGGTTGTGCTATTGTCACGCTAGCGATGGTAGGCAATTATTATGGCCTAGAATCCACACCCTCAACGATTAAAGATTGGGCGCAAGAAGACTATTATGTTGAAGGTGCGGGAACAAGCTGGGAAATTTTCGGTGACTTTGCCCTAGAACATGACCTTGAATTCTTGAATCTCGGTAATGATATAGAATGGGCCAAAGAAGAATTAGCAGAAGGGCACTTAGTCGTGGTGTCTGTTGATGTCAGCCAGTTTACAGAAGTCGGCCACATTATGTTGCTAACAGGAGTTAAAGATAATCAATTCAGTTTAAACGATCCGAATGATGATGAAGAAACAAAGTTCCATAATTATAATTGGTACGATAGTGACATTATTGAAGGTGCTGCTATTAACTATTGGTCGTACTCGCTCTAAATTGTAAACTAGTAATAACATCATCATCGCTGAGTTGTTTAAACTGTTCATAATAAGCACTGACAGCCCCTAAGTAATGGCGTGTGCGTTCCACAGTAACCACCTCTTGAATTGCTTGCTCCAATTTTTGAGCCATGAATTCAGGGATGACAGGAATAGCCACGACAATTGCTTTTGGGTTTTTCTTTTTAATATCATCGATAGCCGCAAGCATGGTGTAGCCAGTAGCGATGCCATCATCAACAAGAATAGCAGTTTTACCAATTAAAGACGGATAATCGTCCTGTTTTTTATATTTAAGTCGCCTTCTTTTAATTTCATTTTTTAGTTTAGCTTCTTCATACATCAGCCAGTCATCGTCTACCTTCATAATTTCAGAAGGATTATAAATGGCCTTGCCATTTTCAGAGATTGCTCCAATGGCATATTCGGAGTTAAAAGGATGACCAATTTTGCGAGTAATGATGAGTTCTAGAGGCGCAGAAAGATAATGAGCAATTTCATTCGCAATTGGCAAACCACCTCGAGGTAAGGCATAAACAACAACATCTTGATGCTGGTAGTGGGACAGCTTAGTTGCTAGCTGGCTACCCGCATCCTGTCGATCATAAAAAATAACCATAAGACAACACCCTTTCTATTTTTTTGAATGCGTTTTCTACCTTTATCATACCACGAAAACTGCAAAAGAGTACAATGAGAAAGAGTCAGTAAGACTATAACAGTATTCAAAACAGATTCAAAAAATAAAAAATAAGTAATAGAAGCAAATAAAAGGAATCATAGCCGGTAAATATGGTAATATATAGATTGACCATTATGACAGAAAATATAAAATAAGAAACAGTAAGGAGGCATAAGCATGGAGACAATTGTACCTGAGGAAACCGTTAATCATATTGAAGAAGATGAGTCTGGCAAGATGACCCCTCAGCAATTAGAAGATCGATTGCGTGGTATGGAGTACAATATTAAACATAATATGGCATTGAGTAGTGGACCTGTTTTGCGAGAAGCTTATCAACAATACCCAGACCATCCTCAGGTCAATTACTTGATGGGGCTTAGTTATTATCGTAAGCACGACTACCACAAAGCCTTTGCTTATGTTCAAAAAGCAGTTGAAACCAATCCTGAAGCAGATGCTTATTTAGTTTTGTTAGCGCAGCTTTATTTAAAAAAGAATTTTACAGAAGAAGCCAATCAATATGCAAACCGTGCTTATGAACTCAACCAACGCAATTGGGAAGCAGCCCGTATTTTGTCCCAGCTTGCCTTTGAAAGAAATCAATTAGACCAAGCGTTAGATTTGTTGGCTGTTGTTTTAGAACGCCAGCCGAAACATTATGCTTCTTACCGCCTGCGGACTAAGATTTACTTACAACAGGAAAAACCATTAGAGGATATTTTGCAGTCGATTGATGAGTCAGAAAAGCATGGTTATGACGATGATATAGAATATGACCGTGTTTATGCTCATTATATTCATGGTGATTTTGAAGAGTGTCGTACGATTTTTGAAAACTTAAAACGGACTCGCCCATTGTCGCATAGTACGGCTAGGGTAGAGTCATTAATTGATAGTATGCAGCCAAAACGTAGTAAGCGTGCGGGGATGACTAATCCATTCGGACTAGAGCCAGCCCAACCTTACAAAAAAACGCGTCCAGTTCTTGAAGATGCTTTAGATGAATTGAATCAGTTAGTAGGACTGGATGAAGTAAAGGAAACCATTAATCGGATTGTTAAGTTGATGGAATATGACAAGCGCCGTGCTTATATGTTATCGATTGAAAAGAGTGAACAGCCTAGCTACCACTTTGCTTTTTCTGGAAATCCAGGAACAGGAAAGACAACAGTCGCTCGAATTTTAGGAGACATTTTCCATTCTCTTGGGATTTTGGAAAAAGGTCAATTGATTGAAGTAGATCGTTCTGATTTAGTAGGTGGCTATATGGGACAAACTGCTCAAAAAACGCGCGAAATGATTGAAGCGGCTAAGGGCGGTGTTCTCTTTATTGACGAAGCGTATTCCCTATCGCCAGCAAATGGTGACCACGGTGATTATGGATCGGAAGCCATTGAAGTTTTGATTAAGGCAATGGAAGACTATCGGAATGACTTTATCGTAATTTTAGCTGGCTATGATGCGGGGATGAAGGACTTGTTGAAGTCTAATCCGGGATTGTCTAGCCGAATTAATATGCAGATTAATTTTGATGATTTTTCTGACCGAGAGTTGTTGGAAATCGCTACAGATCAAGCTAGAGCTAACCATTACACGCTGACAGAAGAAGCTGAAAAAGCCTTCCTAGTTAAAATAAACCAAGAAAAGGTTCTCCCTCAATTTGCAAATGCGCGAGTGGTTCGTAATGTGATGGAGTCAGCTATGCGTGAACGAGCTTATCGTTTGAGTGAGCAGAAACTGACTGAGGAAGACTTAGTGATTTTAGAGCCACTTGACTTTGGCATTAATCCAGACCAACTTTTTGGTGATGATATGAAAGATTTAATGGATGAGCTGCAGAGTTTAGTTGGCTTGGCTGATGTCAAAGAGCAAGTTCGCTCGATTATCAATTACGTTCGAGCTGAAAAACGCCGTGAAGAAATGGGTTATGGAACGAACGACTTGGCCCTCCATATGGTCTTTACCGGCCGACCAGGGACAGGGAAAACAACGATCGCCCGATTAATTAGTCAAATTTTAAAATCCATTGGCGTATTGAAGCGCGGCCATATGATTGAGGTAACGCGCGATGACTTAGTTGGCCAATACATCGGTCAGACCGGCCCTAAAACACTGGAGAAAATTAAAGAAGCTTACGGTGGCGTTCTCTTTATCGATGAAGCATACGCACTTTATTCCGGTTCTGAAAATGATTTCGGTTATGAGGCAATCAGTACTTTGATTAAAGAGATGGAAGACAACCGTGATAAGTTAGTTGTGATTATGGCAGGCTATTCGCATGAGATGGCCCAAATGCTGAATATGAATTCTGGTATTCGCAGCCGTGTTTCTTATACGATTGATTTCCCCGACTACGACAGTAAAGAGCTGACGGAGATTTTTGAAGCAGGCGCTCACCAACAAGGTTTTGTGTTAACGGATGATGCGAAAGAAACCATTCAAGCTGTTTTTGAAAAAGAGTTCCAAAAACGAGATAGCCACTTCGGAAATGCTCGCTTTGCCAGAAGTTTATTTGAAAAAACAAAGCTGCAACAGAGTAATCGCTTGGCTCTTGATGACGAAGCTGATTTATTTGTTATTGTTGCTGAAGATATTGAAAAAGCATAATTATTGAAACAGGCTCCAGAAGGGTTTTATACCTTTTGGAGCCTATTTATGTCGACTGACCGTTCATTTTTAAGCCCACTCGACATAAAATCAGCTAAATGTGTCGAGTGGGCGTTTTATTTCGCACCACTCAGCATAAAACCGCTAAAATCTGTCGACTGAGGAAAATTTTAAGTCTTACTCGACAGTCTTGGCCATCAATCACTTATTTTGTCGCCAAATAATAAGGGCTGAGCAGGCGGAAGCCTTCTAAAATAGCTGTTACGAGAGACTCTTGATCGGAATAGGATGATAGCTTTGGAATATCAACCTTGACTAAGACCTTACGTACCGTTTTATCGGCTACAGCTTCTTGCAAAAAGAGACGGTTTTCTTCAGTCGCCTTGTAGCGGCTGCTGACACCATTCGATTGGGCGAGATAGTAGAGTGGTGCTTGAATCGGCACAGCTAATACTTGATTTTGTCGGACGATGGTTTCTGGAACGACGCCTCTTTCAATAAAACTAACTTCTACTGAAATCCCCAAGCCATCATCTAACGTGATAAGGCGAATAGCGAAATGCGGATCGTGTTTACTTTCCTCTTCCCTTTTAAAGTAGCACCAAAAATGAGGCCGCCCAATTTGAGCCTGATTCATCCAGCCACTCACTTTCTGCATATGAAAATCTTGAAGGGACTGATCAACTGATTGGGCTAATTCGGTGAAAGCTTGACGAGCAGTTTGTCCGTCTTTTTTAAATGTTTCCATGATGTCTTTTTCTTCGCCTGCCTTTGCTGGCGCGATATATTTTTGACCGTGATAATTTAAAAAATGCTCGAGAGCGGCAATTTGAAATGGCATTTACACTCAACTCCTTTTTCTTATTATAGGAGAGGGAGCTTGGAAATGACAAACTTAATTTTTAATGAAGAAGTTAAGCGACCGCTTGCAAGGGGTTCGATGGTCACTTATCATGGAGGTATTAAATGAAAATGAGGTCTTAGTATGTTAGAAAAATGGTGGCACCAATCTGTGGTGTATCAAATTTACCCCCGAAGCTTTCAAGACAGTAATCATGATGGTATTGGCGATATAAGAGGAATTATTTCCCGTTTAGATTATTTAAAAGAACTAGGAATTGACGTCATTTGGCTGAGTCCTGTTTACCAATCACCTAATGATGATAATGGTTATGATATCAGTGATTACCAAGCCATTCATCCCGACTTTGGCACGATGGCGGATATGGATGATTTAATCGAACAAGCCAAAGAACGCGGTATTCGTATCGTGATGGATTTAGTGGTTAATCATACATCTGACGAGCACAAGTGGTTTGTCGAAGCTAGAAAAAATAAGGACAATCCTTACCGCGACTACTACGTTTGGCGCGACCCCGTTGACGAAAAAGAACCAAACGGCATGCGGTCAACATTTAGCGGTCCTGCCTGGGAATTTGACGAAGAAACGGGCCAATATTATTTGCATTTATTTAGTAAAAAGCAACCCGACTTGAATTGGGAAAATGAAGCCGTTCGCCGAGAAGTTTACGACATGATGAATTTTTGGATTGATAAAGGAATTGGTGGCTTCCGTATGGATGTCATTGACCTCATCGGAAAAATACCCGATCAAGAAATTACAGGTAATGGGCCAAAACTCCATGATTATTTGCAGGAGATGAACCAACAAACCTTTGGAGCTGCAGATTTATTAACGGTTGGCGAAACATGGGGGGCAACTCCTGAGATTGCCAAAGCTTACTCCCATCCTGACCGTCATGAACTGTCTATGGTCTTTCAATTTGAGCACGTTGGCTTAGACCAGCAGGAAGGTAAAGACAAGTGGGATCTGAAAGCCTTATCGATTCCGAAACTAAAAGCAGTGCTTTCCAAATGGCAAGTATCGCTCGGTGAGGAAGGGTGGAATAGCTTGTTTTGGAACAACCATGACCTGCCGCGGATTGTGTCGCGTTGGGGAAATGATGGCGAATACCGCCGTCAAAGTGCCAAGATGTTTGCGATTTTGCTGCATATGATGAAGGGGACGCCCTATATTTATCAAGGTGAGGAAATTGGAATGACTAATTATCCAATCGCTGATATTTCTGAAGCCGACGATATTGAAACGATCAATATGTATCATGAACGCCTTGCGGAAGGTTATTCAAAAGAGAGCTTGTTGGCATCTATTAATGCCAAGGGTCGCGATAATGCGCGCCGCCCTGTGCAATGGGATAGCAGCAACCAAGCTGGATTCACAAATGGCACGCCATGGCTGGCGGTTCATCCCAATTATCAAACCATTAATGTGGCTGATAGTTTAGCCGATGAGGATTCTATTTTCTATACGTATCAAAAACTGATTCAGCTGCGTAAAGAACATCCAATTATCGTTTATGGGAGCTATACTTTGTTACTGGAAGAAGATCCAGTTATTTTTGCTTACTTGAGAGAGTATGAAGGGAAACGGTGGTTGGTGTGTGCCAACTTTAGTGAAGAGGTTCAAAAGCTACAACTAGAAGTGGATGAAACAGAGTCGAAACCGATTATTCAAAATTATCAACGCGACTTTTATGACCTTTCGGAGCTAGTTTTAGAACCGTATGAGACATTTGTAGTCGAATTAGACTAAGAGAGTGAATAGAAAGTTGAAAAATCGTTTCTATTCACTCGAAACGACAAAAGGCACACCGAAAGTTAATCGGTGCGCCTTTTGTCGTTTTATTTTTCGATACCAGCAATACCAAATGCAGCTGGGCCGCAGTGGCAGCTAATGACGCAACCGGCTTGAACCCAGTCAAAGTGGGGGAAGCCACGTGCGATAAGTGATGCTTCGACAGCTTCTTTAATGCTATCATCTAGCCCAATAGAATAAATCAGATAAAGTTGGCTATTATCTAATTGATAACGAGTAAAATAATCATCGAGTAAATCGTTAACAGCTCGTAACATTTTACCGCGATATTTTTTAGTGGATACCAATTTGCCATCGACTAACTCGATTAATGGCTTGATTTTTAAGAGCTGCGCACCTAAGTATTGGGCGTTCGATACTCGTCCGCCGGCACGCAAATACTCTAGTTGACCAGGTAGAAAGCTTAATCGTGTCTTGGCAACCGTTTGCTCGATGGCAGTGATGAAGTCCTCGAGGGATATGTCCGGCTTTTCTTCTAATAATTTTGCTGCGTAGAGAACGACTGCTCCTAAACCGGCAGTAACGTTTAAGGCATCAATAAAATGAATGTTTTCAAATTCCTCTCCTGCGGTCAAAGCATTTTGGAATGAGGATGATGCTTTAGACGTGTAGCCAATATGAACGATGGTAGCATCAGGATGTTCTTGGCGAATCTCGCTGAACAATGCCTCATATTCATTGGGGTTGGTCGAAGTTGTTGACGGGATTTTTTTCGTTTTGTCGTAATAGTCAAAAATATCAGTGACTGGGAAATGGCCATCCTTGTAGTCGATGTCATCCATAATCACATGCATGGGAACAACGCGAATCGGGTAATGCTTGATAAGTGATTCTGATAAATCTGCACCACTTTCGGTGGTAAGAATAATGTTACGCATAATGTCTCCTTTGGCTATTAAGCCGATGTTTTTTTAAATCATACCATTCTTTTTTGTGCTATAGTAGTAAAGATTAGAGCAAGTGATAAGGAGTTTTTAAATCATGACAAAATCATTAGTTTTAGCTGAAAAACCCTCTGTTGCTAGAGATATTGCAAAGGTTTTAAACTGCAATAAGCAGGGTAACGGCTTTTTAGAAGGGCCACAATACGTGGTGACTTGGGCGCTTGGTCATTTGGTGACGCTAGCCGAGCCTGAACACTACGATCAAAAATACAAAACATGGCAGCTAAATGACTTGCCGATGCTTCCTAAAGACTTAGAATTGACGGTTATTCGTCAAACCAATAAACAGTTTCAAGCTGTCAAAAAGCAACTGCAACGTCAAGATATTACGCAAATCATTATCGCAACGGATGCCGGCCGTGAAGGGGAATTGGTTGCACGCTGGATTCTTGAAAAAGCAAAAGTTCGTAAACCCATCAAGCGTTTGTGGATTTCCTCGGTTACTGATAAAGCCATTAAAGAAGGCTTTAGCCGTTTGAAACCAGGTAAAGACTACGACAATCTTTATCAATCAGCTGTTGCGCGTTCAGAAGCAGACTGGTATGTGGGCTTGAATGCAACGCGCGCGTTGACGACTAAGTTCAATGCCCAACTCAATGCTGGCCGTGTGCAAACGCCAGTCGTTGCAATGATTGCCAAACGCGAAGAAGACATCAATCAATTCAAACCGAAAACCTATTATGGAATCAAAGCTGTTACAGAAGACGGTATGACCTTAATTTGGCGAGACAGCCAAACGAAACAAACCCGCTCCTTTGACCGTGAAAAAGTAGAGAAGTTAGTTCAGAAAATTGGTCAACAGCCACTAACCGTTTCGGCTGTCACGAGAAAAGAAAAGAAAAGTTACTCGCCAGGTCTCTATGACTTGACCGAATTACAGCGTGACGCCAACCGTTTATTTGGCTATTCGGCTAAAGAAACGCTGACAACCATGCAGAGTTTGTATGAGCGCCATAAAGTATTGACTTACCCAAGAACCGATTCGCGCTATTTATCAACGGATATTGTTGCGACCATTCCTGACCGTTTAAGAACGATTGCCACTCCGCAGTACCGCAGTCTAGCAAACAAGGTCATGAGTAAGCCGATTAAAGCCAATTCGTCCTTTGTTGACGATAAAAAAGTATCCGACCACCATGCGATTATTCCAACTGAACAATCGATTCCTTTGCAAAAATTGTCAGACCGCGAGCGTAAAATTTATGACCTAGTCGTGAAACGCTTTATCGCAGTCATGCTGCCACCGGAAATTTGGGAACAGGTGACCATCGAAGCAGAGAGCAGTGGTCAACAGTTTATCGCCAAAGGGAAAACCGTTCTGCAAGCTGGTTGGCGAGAAGTCTATGATAACCAAGCCGATGATAACTCTGACGACGAAGATATCAAAGAACAAGTTCTACCTAAAATTGAAAAAGGAAACACACTAGCTTTATCTTATGTGTCCCAAACCAATGGTCAAACCAAGCCACCAGCACCATTTACGGAAGCCACACTCTTATCGGCTATGGAAAATCCAACCCAGTATATGGCGTCTAATGACAAAAAAATCAGCCAAACGCTGAAAGAAACAGGCGGATTAGGAACTGTAGCAACGCGGGCGGATATCATCGACAAGCTATTTAGTTCCTTTATGATTGAAAAAAGAGGAACAGGAATCCATACAACCGGAAAAGGGCGCCAACTATTGGAGCTTGTACCAGCAGATTTAAAGTCAGCTGAACTAACGGGCGAATGGGAATTGAAACTAGAAAAAATTGCTAAAGGGCAGTTGAAAAAAGATAGCTTTATCAATGAGATGAAAGACTATGCCAAAGCAATTGTTTCTGAAATTAAAGCCAGTGATGCTAACTTTAAACATGATAACCTCACTCATAAGCTATGCCCAGACTGTGGCAAGCCTATGCTAGAAGTCAATGGCAAGCGTGGAAAAATGTTAGTTTGCCAAGACCGTGAATGCGGCCATCGCAAGAGCCTCTCTCGATTGACCAATGCCAGATGTCCTGTTTGTCACAAAAAACTGGAAATGGTTGGTGAAGGAGACGGTCAGATGTTTGTCTGCAAGTGTGGTCACCGTGAGAAGCTGTCTGCCTTCCAAGAACGCCGGAAACATTCAGGTGGTAAAAAAGCAGATAAGCGTGATGTGCAAAAATATCTGAAAAACCAGCAAAAAGATGAACCAGTCAACAACGCTATGTTTGAAGCCTTGAAAAAACTACAATTAGATGACTAACTGAAAAGCATTTGGACTAGCAGTCCAAATGCTTTTTTGTCCAAGCGTGTAAGATACAGCGCTCAAATTATTTCTGTACGGTACATTCAGTCATATTTTTACTACTAACACTCTCTTTAAACAGGTACAATAGAATTAAAATGACTGAAAGGTGGTGCAATCATGGACTTACATCATTTTTTGGAAATGATTATTCCAACTCTAGTAAGTATGATTGAAATTGTAGGTGTGTTAGTTGTTGTTTACGGTGTAGGTCGCTCTATTTTGCTATTTATACTGGCAGGTGGGGACTTGATGGTCAGTGATCCTAAACTGGATTTGGCCAAAGCTCTCGCTTACAGCTTGGAATTTAAACTGGCAGCCGAAATTCTAAAATCAGTTGTGGTTCATACCCTAGATGAATTTATTAATTTGGCGGCGATTGTCTTTTTACGTGTTATTCTAACGTTTGTGATTCATTGGGAAATCGAATCCAGCGAAAAAAGTGCTGCTATTGAGCACAAAAATCTAGGCCAGCGCTTCAAAAAGAAAGGGAATTAAGTGTGCGAGTTGATAAAGTATTAGAAGAAAGGCAAATCGGGTCACGCAAAACGGTCAAGCGTCTGATCCAGCAAAAACGCGTTAAAGTAGATGGTATTGCCATCACAAATGGGAGTTTCAACGTTGAACAAGCCATTCACCAATTGACTGTGGATGATGATCTCATCGCGATTCCGCCACATCGTTATTTTATGTTGCATAAACCAAATGGTGTTGTGACTGCTAAAACAGATGCCAATTGCCAGACCATCTTTGACCTCATCGCGGATGACGACCAAAACGATCAGCTCTACCCGGTTGGACGACTAGACCGTGATACTGAAGGCCTGTTATTGATTACCGACAACGGACAGCTCGGCTATCAGCTACTCTTACCCGATAAAAAAGTCGAGAAAGTTTACGAAGCCACCATTAACGACATCGTAACCGAAGCTGACATTACAGCTTTCGCGGAAGGCATAGTCTTTATAGGTGGCGAAAAATGTCTGCCAGCCAAACTTGAAATTTTGAGTGATCACGGCATTCACAGTCAAGTCCGTGTTACCATCCAAGAAGGCAAATTCCACCAAGTGAAAAAAATGTTTCTCGCTTGCGGGAAAAAGCTTGTTTACTTAAAACGAGTCGAAATGGGACCACTTGTGCTCGACCCACATTTAAGAGCCGGCGAATATCGCCCATTAACGACAAACGAACTTCTCGCATTAAAACCCTATTTTCGCTACAAAACAACATAAAAAGGATGCTGAGACAAAATCCCAGCATCCTTTTTTATTCCTCTTCTTTTTCACTAGTCTCTTCAGACTCATCAGCAATCACATTACCGTTAGCATCTGTTTGAACCGTGTCGCCAGCTAAGTCAGGATCAATCACATAAGGACCGTCCGCCATAGCATAGTAGCGGTTGTAACGTTTTTTGAACTTCTCAAAGAAGTATTCGAGCAACACTTTAATAATCGCGAACAAAGGTACACCTAAAATCATTCCAACAATACCTAACAAATTACCCATGATGAGTAAGACAATGATAATCGTCAATGGATGCATCTTCAATGTTTTACCCATAATACTTGGTTCGATGACATTACCTTGAATGAATTGTGCAATCACCCAAACAATGGCCATCTTGAGTAACATAAAAGGTGAGGTAAAGGCTGCTACAATTAAAGCAGGTATGATCCCAATTGTTGCTCCGATATAAGGGATAATCGCCGTTACAGTTGCAATAATAGCTAATACAAAGGCGTAATCTAATCCGATAATCAAATATCCGGCTAAGAGCAAGACGCCTAAACTTAATGCTACTAATGATTCACCGACAATATATGACCCCACCACATTTGTCATACGGTTAGATAGGACAGTCACATCATGACGGAAAACGGGAGGCAGGTATGACATCACAAAGGGATGGAATTTACCACGTTCTGATAGCATAAAGAATAGAATGATCGGGAAAGTCACAATGACAACAAAGACATTGGAAATCGTTGAGAAGACATTAACAATTTTTTGTGATGAATTACTAACCCAATCCCAGATCATGGATGGAATGTCGCCGACAATACTATTGAGGTTTTCAACACCATCATCGTAGTAGGATTCAAAAATACTACCTGATGCAAAATTTTCTATATTTTTAGTTAAAGCATCAATATAGTCGGGAAAATCACCCACAAAATTAGTAATTTGATCAACTAAAATAGGAACTAGTAAAATAAGTCCATAGGCCAATAATAAAATAAAGGCCACAAAGACAATGGCTGTTCCAATAGTTCGATTGAGTCCTTTTTTTTCTAGCCAAGTGACGAGTGGATTAAGAATATGGAAAAAGACGACTGCTAAAATAATGGGCGCAATAATCGTAGAGAAAACCACTTGAAGCGGGCGGAAAATAAATGATATATGATTAAAAATCATAATCAAAACGCCAAGCATAATAAGTGCAGCAAATGTAAAGATGAGCTTTTTCCCACCCCAAAATTTGATGAAGCGCATATCGTCTTTTTCAGATTGAATCCTATCACGATTTTTTTCCATAAAAGACACCTCTTTTTTATATAATGATACTGTTAGTTTAACATAGTCCCTCTAAAAACTTCTCATCCCAAGGTCGCAGATATCGCCTAAACATCAAAAATAACATACAATAGTGAGAAAGGAGTTGTATAAAATGAGCTATTCTATTTATACCCGAACAGGGGACAAAGGAAAAACAAGAATTGGTGGCGGAAAAGCTGTTGAAAAAAACCACGCGCGTATCCATGCGTTTGGTGAGGTCGATCATATTAATTCATGGTGTGGTGTTCTAGAAGCGAAACTAAGCCAAGATGACCAAGCTACCGATATACAATCGGATATTCGGACCATCCAACAATTTTTATTTGACTGTACGTCAGATTTATCCGTACCAAGAGGTCACCGAGAAGACAAGATTACAGCAAGTCATATTGAGTGGTTAGAAGGGTTGATTGATCGCTACAGCACTGAACCACCAGAAACTATGTACTTTATTATTCCGGGTGGAACCGAAGCATCATCGTGGGCACATGTTCTAAGAACCACTACCCGCAATGCCGAACGTGTTATTGTAACCTTTATGCAAGATGAGCCCAATGAAGTTAATCACTTTGTTTTAACCTTTATTAACCGTCTGTCCGATTACTTTTTTGTCATCGCTCGTGTATTGAATGTCCGCCACGATCAAGTGGATGTTCCCTACGAACGCAGCGAAAAAGTATTCCACGTTTCCAAAGAAACAAGAGATGCAGAAAAAGACTAATTGACCATATCGTTAGTCATTTCCAACTATTATTGCTACAATTTTCATGTAACAGTGAAGCAAACGAATAGGAGGAAACGACATGACGGATAAAGAAAAAGACATCATTGAAACAGAAGAGCCGAAAAAAGGGTACTTCCAAGACGATGACAGTCACGCTATGAGTCCCGAAGAACAAATCGACAATCCTTATTACCGAGCTGCTAACAAGTTAGAGGGGAAGGTTGCTGTGATTACCGGTGCTGATAGCGGGATTGGTGCAGCAGCAGCGGTTGCCTTCGCCAAAGAAGGAGCGAAGTTAGTCCTCACTGATTTAGATAATGAGGCCGATGCAGAGAAAACACGCCAGCTATGCGAAAAATATGGAGCGGAAGTCTTGTGGCTAACGGGTGACGTTGGTGATGAAGCATTTGCAGCTGAGATTGTCAGTCGTACTGTTGAACATTTTGGCGATATCGATATTTTAGTCAACAATGCTGCCCAACAACTAGAGCAAGAATCAATTTTGGATATTAGCGCAGCCCAGTTAGACCGAACATTCCGTACCAATATATTTGCCATGTTTTATTTAGTGAAGGCGGCCTTTAAGCATTTGGCTAAGGGCGCAAGCATCATCAATACAGCATCCATTACTGCCTACCGTGGATCGCCCAAGCTGCTTGACTACGCATCTACAAAAGGTGCCATCGTTGCCTTTACCCGGTCGCTAGCCCTTAACGATGAGATTACTGAACGTAAAATCCGCGTTAATGCCGTAGCACCAGGCCCAATTTGGACACCACTTATTCCAGCGACAGTTGGTCGTACGAAAGAGGAACACGGTGGCAGCCAGCCACTAGGTCGTGCCGGCGAATCGTACGAGTGTGCGCCAGCCTATGTTTACCTAGCAAGCGATGATTCCAGTTATGTGACTGGTCAAACCATCCACATTAACGGCGGCGAAGTCGTTAATGGCTAAAAAAAGATGCAGTAGAAATCGAATGACTGATTTCTACTGCATCTTTTTTTATTTCTTCAAAACAACATGCAAGGCTTCGATAATATCGGATGCCATCATGCTGTATTCATTTTTTTCTTTAGCAGCTTGATCGCCAGCTAAACCATGGATATAAACGGCTAGTTTGGCTGCTTCAAATGGTTCTAAACCTTGAGCAAGCAAGCCAGCAATAATACCTGTTAAAACATCACCACTGCCAGCGGTTGCCATACCGCTATTACCTGAATCATTGATATAACGTTCATGATCATGGGTCACAATCGTTCGGGCATCTTTAATCGCATAAATCAGATTAGAATCCTTCGCACACTGGTCAGCTGTTGTTAATAAACTGTCTTGTAAGTCAGATACGCTTCGATCCATTAAACGAGCAAGCTCTTTTAAGTGCGGTGTAATAATAGATTGGGCGGGCAATGTATTTGAGAACTCATTTAAACGCACACAAGTATTGTTGCGCAATAATGGGAACGTATCGTAGTAATTCGAAATCACATTAATCGCATCTGCATCAAAAACAACGGGATTTTCGACATATAAGGTAACTAAGTCAAGCAGTTGATGACTTGTTTCTTGAATGCCAATCCCTGGTCCAATCACGATGGTATCAGAGCGCAAGATGGCTTCTTTGATTTTATTTTTTTCATCAACATCATCAAGCAGATCAGGATTATAAGTAGTTAAAACAGCTTCTGGAACTTGAGCTTGGATAATATTGCGGTTTGATTCAGTTGTTAATACTTCGACAAAACCTGCGCCAGTTCGGTAAGCTGCCTTAGCTGAAAGGTAAGCTGCGCCACTCATATTTTCAGAACCTGCAATGACTAAGACACGGCCAAAAGTCCCTTTATTAGAATAAGCTTTTCGACGAGGCACTTTAGCTAAATCGGATTGATCATAACTATAGTAGTGTGAGGACACAGATTCCATTGCAACGGGAGGGAAACCAATATCAGCAATGCTGACTTCGCCACAGTAGTCACTTCCAGGGAATAACAATTGCCCAATTTTACGGTAACCAAAGCTAATGGTATAGTCAGCTTGCACAGCTACTTTCATGACTGTACCATTGTCAGCCAAAATACCAGTTGGCATATCCACCGCAAAAACTAAACCTTCGTGTTCGTTTATTTTGTTTACGACGGTCATATAGTCATCACTTAGATCAGCCTGCAAGCCAATCCCAATAAGGGCATCGACAACTATCGTGTAATTACTAATATTAATTTCATCAATAGAGTCCCAAATAACCATATCTAACTTTTCAATAATTGCCATTTGTTTTGCTGTTTCTGTTGTTAATGAGGACTCTTTACCTGCAAAAAAGACATCCACTTGGTAACCTCGATTTAAAAGGATTCGGGCAATAGCCATGCCGTCACCACCGTTATTGCCGCTGCCACAAGCAACTAGGATAATGTCTTCTTGGCTAATATGGTCAGCCATATGATGAACCACTTGGTTAGCAGCATTTTCCATTAAGACCAATGACGGTATCCCAATCGTTTCAATAGCATAGTCGTCAATTTGTTTCATTTGCTGGCTATCTACAATTTTTTTCATCTACATACAACTCCTATTTTTCGTTCATTTTCATTATAACACTTGAATCCGATCAAATAAATTTATCTCCCTTTAACTTAAGAAAGGTAAAAAGAAATAGAGCCCTAAAAAGAGCTCTAGCTTAATTATTTATTAGGATTAGGTTGAAGGAGGAAGTTGCAGCTTCCATTTCAGGTTAATCAGAAAAATGTTAGGTTTGACTATATATTACTGGAAAGATGTGAAGACTTCTTGAAAGTATTGTAATAGTTTAGCGAAAGTTTGATTAAAATTTATAAAAAGTATTTTCACAAAAAAAGATAAGTTATTGTTTTAACAAAATCATTCTGTTATACTAATCAAAGCAAAGTCCTTTAAGCTGATCCAGAGAGATCAAGAAGGGTACAAATTCCATATTTGATACCACTAATAGGCCCTTTTGCGAATTTATTCAAAAAGAGAGGCATTTTTTTATGCCCAAAATTAGGAGGAAGTCATTATGGCGATTAATACAAAACCCTTATTATTAGATGTGGATGAGAAGCCACCCGTACTAAAAGGTATTTTATTGAGTTTTCAACACGTTTTTGCAATGTTTGGAGCAACAATTTTAGTTCCGTTAATTTTAGGAATGCCTGTTTCGGTTGCTTTGTTTGCAAGTGGAATCGGAACGCTTATTTATCAAATTGCGACAAAAGCGAAAGTTCCTGTTTATTTAGGCTCATCGTTTGCCTACATTACAGCGATGGCTGTAGCCATTGAACAAATGGGTGGCGACATTAGCGCTGCTCAAACAGGTGTGATTCTTGTTGGTTTCGTTTATGTGATTGCTGCCATTTTAGTTAAGTTAGTCGGAACAAAATGGATTGATACCTTATTACCACCGATTGTTATCGGACCGATGATTATGGTTATCGGTCTAGGATTAGCTAACTCTGCTGTTACTAATTCAGGCTTTGTCAGCGGGGGCGACTGGCGTAATATTTTTGTTGCAGTCGTAACTTTTCTGATTACCGCATTTGTTAACACAAAAGGAAAAGGTTTTTTTAAAATTATTCCATTCTTGTGCGGTGTTATTGGTGGTTATATCGTTGCCATGATGGTTGGTATTGTGGATTTAACACCAATTGGACAAGCAAACTGGTTTGAAATGCCACAATTTTACTTACCCTTTGAAACAGAATATTTCCAAAGCTACCGTTTATACTTTGGTCCTGAAGCCCTAGCTATTATCCCGGTTGCATTAGTAACCATTTCAGAACATATCGGTGACCACACAGTATTAAGTAAAATTTGTAACCGTCAATTTTTAAAAGAACCTGGTTTATCACGCACCTTAATTGGTGATGGCGTAGCTTCACTTGTATCAGCTACTATTGGTGGACCTGCTAATACGACTTATGGTGAGAATACAGGAGTAATTGGAATGACGCGTATCGCATCTGTATCGGTTATTCGTAACGCAGCTATCTTTGCTATGATTATGAGTTTCTTAGGTAAATTTACTGCTCTTATTTCAACCATTCCTACTGCTGTTTTAGGTGGGATGTCAATCTTGTTATACGGTGTTATCGCAAGTAACGGATTGAAAGTGTTGATTGAAGAACAAGTTGATTTTGGTAAAATTCGTAACTTAATTATTGCTAGCTCGATGTTAGTATTGGGATTAGGTGGCGCAACGCTGGATATTGGTTACCTCTCATTATCAGGAACGGCATTGAGTGCGTTGGCAGGGATAATCTTAAACCTTGTTTTACCTCATGAAGAAGACTATCAAGCAGAAGGAAAATAAATTTTGGAAAGCTGGCTCTAATGGAGCTAGCTTTTTTTGTCTTTTTTCTCCCTGTGGTACAATAGTGATAAGAAGAATCTGAAGGGATGGTTTCATGGAAAAACGCTTGAGTATTGCAATTGATATGGATGATGTGTTGTGTCAAACGACAGAACATTTGATCGAACGTTTTAACGCTCATTTTCAGCAACAACTAAGTGCAGATGACCTCGGACATATGATGAAAAAAAGCGAATTACCTAAAGAAATGACTCAGTTTGTTTTAGGCGAGTTTAATCAGCCGGGATTTGCCCGTAAATTGGAAGTCAAAGAAAATGCCGTTGAAGTTGTTCGAGCTTTAAATGATAAGTATGATGTCTATATTGCCACAGCAGCAATGGAAGTTCCTGGAACTTTTACTGATAAATATCATTGGTTAGAAGATCATTTTCCATTTCTAGATCCTCATTATTTTATTTTTTGTGGCAACAAAGAGGTTGTTCGTGCCGATTATTTAATTGATGATACAGTTAAACAGCTGCATCAATTTAAGGGGACCGGTATTTTATACACAGCTCACTTTAATCGAGGGTTGGAGACTCCCTTTAAACGAGTGGATCAATGGTCTGATGTTTACGATCATTTTATTAAGCAGTTTGACGACCGTCTAACAGAAAGGGCAAAATTTAAGTGAACCCTAATAAAAAAGTCATCAAATAGTCTTATTTTAAGCGTATAATTATTTTATAAAAGCGAACCTTAAAGGAGGGGAACACTATGCCATTATTTTTTCCAATGGACAGCACCTATATTTTGGTGATGATTGGTTTAGTTATTTCGCTTGCAGCACAAGCTTATGTGAAAAGTAGTTTTTCAAAATACAGTAAAGAATTGAGTAGAAGAGGCTATACAGCAACTCAAGCAGCGCGCTATATTCTTGAAAAATCTGACATTCATGACGTGAGCGTGGAGCGGATTGCAGGGGATCTAACAGACCATTATGATTCAAGAAATAAAGTCTTACGACTATCAGATGCGACAGCACAATCAACATCGGTTGCAGCTATTGGGGTAGCAGCTCATGAAGTGGGGCATGCTATTCAAGACCAAGAGAACTATATTCCGTTGCGTGCTCGTGCCGCTTTGGTACCAGTTGTTAATATTGGACAATCCATTTCAATGCCAATGATTTTAATTGGATTCTTTTTGAACAGTAACTCATCATACTTCTTGATTCAATTAGGATTGTTACTATTTTCATTGACCTTTATTTTTCAAGTGGTGACATTACCGGTTGAATTTAATGCTTCAAGCCGAGCGCTACGTATTTTGAGTAACGGTGGTATTTTAGAGCAAGATGAAGTACCAAAGGCTCGAAAAGTACTGAATGCAGCAGCTCTGACTTATGTTGCAGCGGCGATTATGAGTTTCTTGCAATTACTTCGTTTAGTCTTGCTATTTGGTGGCGGCAGAAGAAGAGATTAGCCTAAAAAAGCTTGAGCAATTGCTCAAGCTTTTTTTGTAGTAAAAGGGATTATAAATTAAACGCTGATAGGACGCAGTTGGTTAACGTTTTGTCTCTAGATTTTATGAGGGTGAGTGGGAATAATGCTGATACTTTTGAATGCGACGGGTGGAAAAGAGTCACAAACGCATGCCACTGGGTTCATACTGTGGGATGAACCAGAATTCGTGTTCCATCGTGCACATACCACCGTATGAGTCAGAATTCGTGTTCCATCATGCACGTATCACTGTATGAACCAGAATATGGTGGTTTCAAGTTTATTCTACAGTACTCACCCCGTGGGGTGAGTTTGTAGCCACAAAATTTGTGTGCAACCACTTGCCCAGCTGTTTTGATGAAAATCTCGTGGAGATTTTCGACATCCTCTCAAAGCACAATAAGGAAGGCGAGCCAACGCTCGCCGGATTGGAAGATAAGATCAAAAAGCGGATGCTTTTTCATTTTTATAAGTTCTGTAATATTTAGAATCTAGATTATTTATTCTGGTAAACTCCTTACTTATAATTCCCAAAATGTGGGCCCACGCCTGTGGCTCCTTGTAGTTCTAGTAGTTGGGAGACAGTGACGAAGGTATAGTCTTGGTTTTGGAGATTGGTTAAGATCGTTGGTAGTGCTTGAGCTGTTGCATCATGGATATCATGTAACAAGATGATAGAACCGGGTACGGTTTGTGACGTAACCATCTGATTAATCGCTACTGGATCTTGCGATTGCCAATCAAGTGAGTCAACAGACCACATAATGATTTTCTGACCATAGTTGACTGCTTGGTTAATGACGGAACTATTATACGCGCCATATGGTGGTCGGAACTGTGTTGGATAATACCCGATAATGTCTTTGATGCGCTCGTTTGTAAAGGCGAACTCATTTTGCAGTTGGTCTTGTCCAATTACGGTTAAGTCAGCATGTGTTTGACTATGAGTACCCACTTCATGACCTTCTTGGGCGACTTGTTGGACTAAGTTTGGATAGAAATCGACTTGGTTCCCCAGCATAAAGAAGGTGGCCTTTGCATTAAAAGTTCTTAGGGTTTCCAAAACTTGTTCGGTTACTTTTGGATGGGGACCATCATCAAAAGTAATCGCTACATATTTACCATCTACCTGTGGTCCGGCAGACGGAGGTGGTGTAGGCACGGTGGCTATTTCACCAGATGGTTCTTGATCTTCTGGTTCTTCGGGTTCCTGTTCCTCTTGCTCGACGGATGTTTCTGGCTCTTCAACCACTTCAATCTGTAAGATGTCATGCGCTGTTGTGGTTAAGAGGTGCTCGATTTCGGCGAGTGGGACCTCGATTTGAATATTTCCGACTGCTCCAATGGCGATTTCGTATTTGTCCCAGTAAATCGTAAGTGCATCTTTGGTTATTGTCCATTGTAGCTGGTCGATCTGTTTGAGTGAGTCAGTCAGGGCGTCTTCCCTAAGGTTTTGCTGTAAGTTTTCATCAGCATTTAGTTTGTTGCGAATGAGCTCCTGGAAAGCTGTGTGGTTCTCGTTTTCTATATGAAGGAAATCATACAAGGTATACATTTTATCTTCGGCAATATTGATGACGAATGTTTTTGCTTCAGATATTCCATTAGCACCGCCGTTTATTTCATAGACATTAAAAATGATATTATACATCGTTTCTGAGAGGGGCAGCATCTCAAACGTAATGTTTAAATCTGCCGGTCGCTCAGAATTTGCAAATTCTTTTACATTTGCTATGAACGTTTCTTTTTTATTGGTGAGCCAAGTTTGTATCGTTTCTGTTAGTGGCTCGCTGTCTGTTGTGAGAGAGTGAATAGCATAGTGGTAAGTGTCTGTGTCCGCCGTTTGAATTTCGAGATGCAGACCGAGATAATTACTTTCGGCGACTTCGACTTGTTCGATTTCAGTCGAATCGGGTTCATCTGGAGTCTCCGGTTCTTCGGTATTTGGTACGTCTGCTTTAAAGAATGAGGGCAAAGTAAAGCCAACGATGAGTATAATAAGTGCTAAAAGACTGAAAAATATTTTTCCACGAGTTGTTAGTTTTTCCATGAATGAAAACCTCCCGAGTAATCGTGTCTATAATATCACTTAGAATTTTCGGAATCAATTCATAATATAAGTAAACAAAATTGAGTTTTATGCTACCATGAATGTAAGAAGATGTAGGTTGAGTGCTAGGAAAGAATGAAGTTGAGAGGAGGAGTGATTATCAAGAAAACAGTGGATAAGAAACGGATTGGAATTATCGCGATCATCCTATCGGTATTTGTACTTGGTGCAGCGTCATTATTGAGTAAGAATGTTCAGTCTGAATCCAATATTATTGGAGGAAGCGACGGACCGACGGATATCTGGGTTACAGATGAAGGAGAGTAATTGAGAAGATGAATAGAAGAGACAAAAATTAGTGTCTTATTTTCGATGGGAATCGAAGATAGGACGCTCTATTACTTTAATTCCCTCTTTCAGTAGTTAGACAAAAGATAGTTCGTGGCGAGGGTATGACCAATTCAAAAGATCGCATCAAAAAAGCGCACCGCTAAAAACGCAGTGAGCCTTGATTTAACAAGTTTTCTGCTCTTTTTGTGAGTTTGTCATACTTAGCATTAAGACAAGCTGGCACTTTCAAAATTATAAGCTATCCAGCGACGCATAATATAAATATTGTTCATTAATCACATTTATTTAGTTGCAGTCTTCTTTAATTGTTTTATCTTTGCATAAGCCTTTTCAGGCAATATCCCTATAACGATAAGACACAATCCAAGACCTAGTAACAATCCTAAAATAAAATCAGGTATATTTAAAAATCGATCTATAATAAGATAAATTGTTTGTAAAAGAATACCTACTCTTAATTCCTTTTTCATACTAAAAACCTCCATATCCAAATTAATATACTACATATTTATATACTAATGTTCATCAATTTATAGTTTTGAGTTTTACTCAATTCTTATTGTGACAAACTCGTTCTTCTTCGTTTAAATCTTATTTTAAATTATATCATAAACTATGATCCAGTAGCTTTTTAAAAAAGATGCAGATAAAAGCATTTTATTTTCAATCTTGTAGAATAAAATATCTGACTAATAGTTTCCATCCAGATATCGGTGTGATATTATATAGATAGCATAAAGATAGCACCTCTGATAGCAGTGATAGCAAAAGTGATATCAAGATGATTGAGATTTTAGAAGGACAATTAGCTAAAAAAGATGAACAAATTGAACAGATGCAAAAGCTACTCGATCAGCAGCAACAATTAACTTTACAAACCAATCAGCAAATACAACACCTCCAACTAGAAGAAACCAAAGAAACTGAAAAGAAATTAGAAGCTTTTGAGGAAAAAGAAGCCAAGAAAGGATTCTTTAGTCGTTGGTTTGGTTCTTGAAATAAAAAACTTGCCCCCTGCTGAAAAGCTAAGGGGGTTTTTTTATTGCCGTGCTTTAAAGTCGATACAGCTTCAATAAAATAGCTGTATCTTACAAAACACCATAAAAAAACCGTCAGAAAATATTCTGACGGTTTTAGACTATTCTGCTGCTCGTCCTAAGAAGGCATTTAGCATCCAGATTTGTTTGTCATATTCAGTTTTGTAACCAATTAATAAATCTTCAGTAACAGAGTCGCCAACTTCCGATGTCAGTTCAATGGCATCTACTAGAAGTTTCACAATAGCGTGAATATCGCTGATTGTATCGCGAACCATATCCATATCGGCTGTCTTTTTATTTTGAGGGTAATCTTCCAGAGCAGAATGTTCAATAAACTCTGTCATTGAGCTATAAGGCTGACCGTTGATTGCCAGTAAGCGTTCTGCGATTTCATCAAATACGCCCGTAGCATGTGTGTAGAGCTCCTCAAATTTTTCATGTAGGGTGAAGAAGTGAGAGCCTTTAACATAAAAGTGACGGTGATAAAGTTTAAATAGGTAAACAGCTTCTGTAGCGACCACTTTATTAACGATGTCTTGTACCTTTTTATTGTCTTCGTTTGATACATGTGGATGGGATGTGTGTTCCATAGTCATTCCAATTCTCCTCTCTATTAAACGTGTAGATTATCACAAGATAGTCTAGCTACCTTATAAGTATATTATATTGCTTCCAGATTGGATAAGCAAATCATTTGGCTGTTACTCAACAATGGTATTAATAGTCAACTTACTATCTAAAACTGTTGTGAAACGTAAGAATTCTAGCTATAATAAGTTTAATAGAAGTCACTCATGATTAGAGGAGGCCATTATGAAAACAAATGCCAAGCAAACAGACCGCCGTGTTATTAGAACGAAAAAAGAGATTTTAAATGCCTTAACAGAATTGTTAGAACAAAAAGCGATTGAGGAAATTACTGTTAAAGAAATAACAGACCTAGCAGGTATTAACCGTGGCGTGGGACATTCTATCTTCATTATATTGATAAGTTCGATTTATTCGAAAAGAGTGTAAATAAATTACTGCTTGAATTCCGTGAAATGGGAACCTTTATCATTTCAAAAGCAAGTACAAAAGATTCAGGTGAACAAAAAGAAGAAATTATCCAAAAAATTACGAGTGTATTTGAATATGTGAAAGAGAACCATCGATTTGTCAAAGCAGTGACAAGTAAAAATAGTAGTTACTCTTTCCACCATAAATTTAATGAAATTTTGAAGGATCACTTAGTAGGACTATTCGAATCGATTGATGGTTCCGTGCCAGCTGTTTATTTAGCTACGGCACTTTCGTATGCTTACCAAGGGCTGATTCAAACATGGATTCAAAATGATATGCAAGAAAGCAGTCGAGAGATGTCGGAGTATGCCTATCAACTCTTCCACCACTTTGAGACGAGCATGTTTAACGGTCAAGATAATTAAAATTAAACAAATAAAAAGAGAAGCTGTCGTAAAACAGCCTTCTCTTTTTTGCTAATAAAGGAGATGATTTACGATGGGGAAACAGACTGTTGATTTAACGTTAGTTGAAGACTTACTAAATAAGACACAAGAGGAAATCAAGAATATGACACCCGTCAATGTCATGCTCGTTGGAAAAACAGGTGTCGGGAAAAGTACCCTTGTTAACAACATATTTCGTGAAAAACTAGCAACAACAGGCGTTGGAAAGCCCGTAACGAAACATTTAAGACGTATTCAAAAAGAAGGCGTACCGATTGTCCTCTATGATACAAGAGGACTAGAGTTGAGTGAAACAGTCCAATCCGATGTTCGAAAAGAAATTATAACGACTATTAATGAAAAGAAGTCGTTAGGCATCGACCAAGCCATTCATGTCGCCTATTATTGTATCAATGCCAACAGCTCTCGCATTGAAGAAGCGGAAATTAATTTTATTAATGAATTAGCCCAGCTGTTACCGGTTATTGTCGTTCTCACACAAGCAATGGGTCAGCATGCAGAGGTATTTAAAACATATATTGATCAGTTGAATCTTCATATTGTCGGTGTCTTACCTATCATGGCAGAAACGTTTATCATTTCAGAAACAATGACCATTCCTCAGAGTGGTTTGAAAGAATTGATTGCATTAACGTTTGATGTTTTGCCTGAGGATAGCCGCAAAGCTTTTATTAATGCCCAACAAGTGGATATTGAGCGTAAGGCTAAGGCAGCCAGGCGTTGGGCGAGGAGCTATGTGGCAACAACGTTTGGTGTTGGCTTTGTGCCCATTCCATTTTCAGATGCTACCTTACTCGTACCGATGCAAATAACGATGATGTCACACATAACGGCTATCTTTGGCGTATCGCTAGATCGAGCAAGCGTGGCCACTATATTAGGAGCGATTGGTGGAACTAGCGGAGCCACTTATTTAGGCCGTTACATTGTATCGAATTTAGTGAAGTTAATCCCAGGAGCTGGAACTGTAGCAGGAGGTATTATAAGCGGAACGACGGCGTCCGTTTTAACATCAGCGCTGGCAATGAGTTACATTGAAGTGCTAACTTTAATGGCTAAGCGCGAATTGAAGGGAGAGGCTGTTAGTTTAAGTGAGATTAGCCAAGCGATGAAAGAGAACTTACAGTCAAGATTGAAAAAGCAGGAAACGAAAGAAGAACAATCAACTAATAAAGGATTTTTCACAAACCTTGTTGAAAAAATAAAAAGAAAGCGTCACAACCCTAGTTAAGTTAACTAGGGTTTTCTTTATTGATAATGATGAAAGCATATTCATGTTTAAGTTGTTAAAAATTGAACATACAAACCAATTTTGAAAAATATTGATTGTGACAATTTTGTTAGATAATATGATAATTCACAATCCAATTGATTTTAAATGCTGTTTTAACAACAATTTCAAAAAAGTTAGTTAAATCGGTTTGACAAAGTTATGAAAATGAGTTATCATAATATTGTGATTAGTTAATGTAACTAAACAAAAGGATTTTCAAAGGATGGTGACAAATATGTCAGTAGGAACAAAAAACTTCTTAAAAGAATTAGCACACGCAATCGCACTTTACGGTAAAGCAATCGAAAACGAACATAACTAAAAATAAATAAGAAAAAGGATGATGAATGATGTCAATCAAAACAAAAAAATATCTAAACGAATTAAAAAAAGCAATCGCTCTTTATGGAAACTCAATTAACAACAGCTACTAAACCAACTGCTCAAGAGGAGTTTCATAATGACAATTAAATTATTATACGACCAGAAGGAAGCCAAAGCATAAACTTTGCCTTCCTTCTTTTTGTTTCTTTATAGGAAATGGATTTTAACAAAGAGGGAAAGATCCTTACTAAATAACCATTATTTTAGTTATTTTCTTTTGTGAAAACGCTTGACAAGGTAATTCTTCTTGATTATGATAGGGGTGTAGTTTCCAAATGATGTTCAATCATTTCTTAATAGGAAACGATAACCAAACAGGAAAAGGAGAATTTATTAATGGAAACAGCTTACAAGACATATTACTCTCAAGGGCCAAAAGACATTAAACACCATTCTACTGAACAACTAAGAGAAGATTTTTTAGCAGAAGAAATTTTCACACCTGGAAAAATCGTTCTAAACTATACACATCATGACCGTCAAATCTTCGGTGGGGTAACACCTACAACGGAAGAACTTGAAATCGTTTTAAATAAATCATTAGGTGTTTCTTACTTCTTAGAAAGACGTGAATTAGGCGTTATCAATATTGGTGGTCCAGGGGCGATCATTATTGAAGGCAAAGAAGAAGTGATGAAGAAACAAGATGGCTTCTATATTGGAAAAGAAACAAAAGACCTACGTTTTAAATCAGATGATCCAAGTGATCCTGCTAAGTTTTATGTAGTATCTACACCAGCTCATAAAGTATACCCAACTGTAAAAATTGCAATCGATAACATTACACCAATGGTAACAGGTGATAGCAAAACGTTAAACCACCGTCGTATTTACCAATACATTCATCCAAATGTATGTGAGAGCTGCCAATTACAAATGGGTTACACCATTCTATCAGAAGGAAGCGCATGGAACACAATGCCATCGCATACACATGAGCGTCGTATGGAGACATACTTATACTTTGATATGAATGATGATACACGCGTTTTCCATATGATGGGCGAACCAACTGCTACAAAACACTTAGTAGTTGGAAACGAACAAGCGATTATCTCACCAAGCTGGTCTATTCACTCTGGTGTTGGAACAGCCGACTATACATTCATTTGGGCAATGTGTGGCGAAAACATTACTTACGATGATATGGACTTCATCCCAACACAAGACTTGAAATAATCTTACATCCGTTCAGGAGGAACTAACATGACAAACTTTAATATGGATTCATTCTCATTAAAAGGTAAAGTAGCACTTGTAACTGGTGCTTCATATGGTATCGGTTTTTCAATCGCAAGCTCATTAGGACAAGCAGGAGCTAAAGTTGTCTTCAATGATATTAACCAAGAATTAGTTGATAAAGGACTAGCAGCATACAAAGAAGCTGGCTTAGAAGCTTACGGATATGTTGCTGACGTAACAAATGAAGAGTCTATTACAGCTCTTGTTAAACAAATCGAAGAAGAAGTTGGCGTTATTGATATTCTTGTTAACAATGCAGGAATTATTAAACGTATTCCAATGACAGAAATGACAGCTGCTGAGTGGCGCCAAGTGATTGATATTGACTTAACAGGTCCATTCATTATGGCTAAGGCAGTATTACCTTCAATGATTGAAAAAGGTCACGGAAAAATTATCAACATCTGTTCATTAATGAGTGAACTTGGGCGTGAAACAGTAAGTGCTTATGCAGCTGCTAAGGGCGGACTTAAAATGTTAACGAAAAATATTGCTGCTGAATACGGTGAGCATAATATTCAATGTAATGGTATTGGACCAGGTTACATCGAAACGCCACAAACAGCACCATTACGAGTAGAGGGTCATCCATTTAATGACTTCATTATTGGCAAAACACCAGCTGCACGTTGGGGAACGCCTGAAGACTTAAAAGGACCAGCTGTATTCTTAGCTTCAGATGCATCAAACTTCGTAAACGGCCACATTTTATATGTTGATGGTGGTATTTTGGCAACATTAGGTAAACAACCGTAAGGAAGATTGTCTGATACACATAAAATAGGTTAGAATGGTAAGGACAGCTTAGATGTTTCATCTACGCTGTCCTCTTTTGTTAAAGAGGAAAGAGAGGGGGAGTTAGGATGGCTGAAACCACAGATAAGAAATTATATGGGACGGTATTAATTAAAGCAGATCTTATTTTAGAATACCTATTTGAATCAGATGAACCGCAAGCGCTAGCTAGTATTGCGGAAAATACCGGTCTGACAAAGTCAACAGCATCGAAAATTTTAGATACACTTGAACATATTGGTTATGTGATTAAAAACAAAAAGAATCGAACGTATTCGATTGGATTTAAATTGATTAAGTACTCCTCTAAAGAGATGAGTCGGATGGATTTGGAATCACATATCCATGATCAATTAGAAGCGCTTCATGATCACTTTGACGAGACAGTCCATTTAGGCGTTTATCAGAACGAAAAGATTGTGACAGTGAATAAATTCCAATCAAGTCGACCAGTTGTTTGTATTTCATCAGCAATAGGTGAAACAAAAGACTTGTATAGCTCTGGTATGGGGAAAGCTGTTTTAGCAGAACTCGATGATAAAAAGTTAATTAATTACATTAACAACCATGATTTTGTTGCGAAAACCGATAAAACAATCGCCAACACGCAAATGTTGCTATCTGAATTAGAAGAAATTCGTCAGCTAGGTTATTCCGTGGACGATGAGGAAAATGAAGAAGGCGTTTATTGTATAGGCGCTGCTATTACTAACACAACGGCAAGTGGTCAAAAGATCATTTTGGGCGCTTTCAGTATCAGTATTCCAATCTTTAGAGCAAATGATGAGCTATTGAAAGAATTGAGCCAAGCTATTTTACAAGTGAAGGAAACGATCAATGCTAGTTTTAACTAATGATGAGGAGTAACTATTTTGAAAATTTCCATAGTCAATTCAAACTAAGAATTATTGGCAGAAAAAACAATTTCTAAAGGTTAAAATAGACGATGCCATAGCAGAAACGATTATTTTCGTAGCTGGAAAAAATTGGCATTTTGAAATACCATCCGAGCAAAATTTGAGAAGTTATCCGCTTCATGCTTTTTCGGGCGAGAGACATTATATTTCAGTTGCAGTTCCAAGCGATGATGAAGTTTATGCTTATCGTAATTTAGCCTTTAATCCAATTGATCAAAATAAAAAAGAGGACGCCTATCCTCACGCTGTTGCTAACGTGGAAACACGTAATGAAGCAACATTCTTTCCAATCGATAAACGACTAGTGGAATGGGTTGAAATAAAAGAGCTCATCAAAGCAGACGATGAATCGCCATTTCCAGCTTTATCACAACTAGAAGTTTATGGAAAATACGTGAAATAGAACAAGAAAGCTGGGACTTAGTGTTCGAGCTTTCTTCTTAATTTAGAATAAGGAGGCAGTTAATGTTTGGTTTAGAAACAATTGAAGTTCTTATGCTAGTTTTAGCAGCAGTGATTGTCGGCTTTTCCAAGGCAGGGATTCAAGGTGCAACTATTCCAGCAGTAGCCATGTTAGCCTTAATTTTTGGAGGTAAAGAATCGGCAGGGATTATGTTACCCATGCTTATAGTAGGTGACCTAGTCGCTATTTTTAAGTATGGCAAACAAGGCAATATCCGTGATGTGGTTAAATTAATGCCATCAGCTATTGTCGGGATTGTCTTAGGATCAATGATTGGCAATAGGATGAATGACCAACAATTTAAGTTTATTTTAGGAATCATTGTACTCATTTGTTTGCTACTACTAGTCGTCCGCCACTTTCAAAAGCAAGTGGTTGAATTACCTGATAATAGACTGTTACACTGGCTTGTAGGCGTAGTAAGTGGTTTTTCATCCATGGTAGGCAATGCATCGGGTCCCATTTTTAATGTCTATATTCTTGCTCAGAATTTAAAAAAGGAATCAATGATTGGGACGACTGCTTGGTTTTTCTTCTTAATGAACCTATTGAAGGTTCCCTTCCATATCTTTTCATGGGGAACCATCACAATGGACAATATGAAGTACACCCTTTTTTCTGTTCCTTTTATAGGGATTGGCGCTCTAATCGGGATTTGGATTATCCGTCATATCAGTGAAACCACTTATAAATACGTCATTATGGTCATGACCGCTATTACGGCTATCAGATTATTATTATGAAAAAACAGTTCACATCCGCTAAGGCTGTGAACTGTTTTTGTTATCCCATAATGTTTCTACTTCTTCGGCAGGATCGACTTCTGGTCGATCTGGATTAAGTCTGGCTGCGCGGTGAACGTGGATTGCTTCTAAGATCGGCATCATCAGAGCGGCAATTAAACCACCCGCAAAACCATTGTTATAGAGATTGACGCCACCGTGCAAAAAGCCGACATTAACGACTAGTGTTAAATGCAACATACCCGCTATCATACCTACAAACGAACCGTATCGTCCCGTTATAGGGGATAGGGTTGTTGAAAATAGAACGGCGATAAGGATAGATGGTGACTGAATATCGTGTAGGGTAATGAGTGCCATCAAACTGACACCTAGCATGATGGGTGCAGACGTTAATAAATCTTTTCCGAATGCGCCAAAGCCTACGACACTAAAAATGCCACCAATTACTGGACCGCTTAATTCGCCTCCCAGCATTAAAATAAACACAGTAGAAAAGATACCTAACCATCCCATATTCATAATGGTTGCTCCAATTCCACCAATTTCAATGTAATCGGTTGAAAGTTGACCAGTATGACGATAGATTTCTTTTATTCCGTGGAAGGTCTTGTGGTTTAGAAAAAAGCCAAAGACAGATAAAACAGTAAAAAATAGAAGTAAGATAACGGCAAATGGGAAGGTATAGTCGGTTGAAATAATGGATACTGCGCCGACTTGCATACCAAAACTGCGCATCAAGGAAATAAAGATTGTTCCTACAAAGCCACAGGTAAAGCCAACATTATATAAACTAAAGCCTTTAGTAAAGGTAATAACATGTCCTGCTAGAGGCGGTAGAGAGAAACCAGCGATAAAGCCGGCGATAATTCCTAAAGCCATACCAAGAGGTAAAGGAAGTCCTTGGTTAAACGATAGCTCACTGACCAATGGACCGAGAGCTGTTCCGAATAGAGCAGCCAAAAGTGACTTTTCTAAAGGATTACGAGTAATCCAAGCATAAGCTAATGCCCCTGCCACAATCGGCATAGAATTATAGAAGTTTTTCCCAAAAAAGGAGAAGCCTGCTATTAGAAATAAGGCTGCGATAACAGGTCCATTTATTTTAGCTTTACAAAAATAAACAATGTATAAGGCCTGTAATGTCATGATAGCTGCATTCATCAAGGTTGCACCTGGACTAGTCAGTGCCATATAATCAGTCAGCAAGTTGGCGGGTGACCGCATAATCAGCCAAAAACCACTGAAAATCTCGCTAGGAGTGTTAAATAAAAATGCCAATGCGGCTAATAAAAAACCAAATAGTAAAAAAAGTTGATACTTGGTTTTTTCGGGTAGAGTCTCAAAGCCTGAATCCGACTCGGTAGGTATTGTCGTCATAATGTTCCTCCTGATTTTAGGGTAGGTAAGCGGACGGCATGTTAATAATTTTTTTTAGTTTAACAGAACTGATATAAAATTGGCAATACAATATAATGGCTTATTTTCTATTTATTTTTTACGTCAATATGGCGATTGTTTGGATCGTTTCACATAATTACTTGGTGAGCTACCATAATACTTTTTAAATAATTTACTAAAATAATAGGCGTCATCATAACCGATTAAGCGTGAGACTTCTGACACACTGATATCATCGGAAGATTCCATCATCGTTTTGGCTTTCTCTAGGCGGTAACGAATTAAATAATTAATCGGTGTATCACCTAATTGCTCTTTAAACACCCGTGAAATAGTTGCGGGACTTGAAAATAAGTCTTTAGCAATTTGATTGAGTGTGAGGTCTTTCGTATGGTTTAACTCGATGTAGTCTTTAATGTCGGTTACTAGTTGCTGACGTTTTTGTTCATCTTCGGATAGTAAGAGAGCCTTATCCTCTAGAGGTTGCGTCTCTTTATCTCTTAATAAATAAACCATTAACTTCAAAACGAGTGATTTTAAGATTAATTCATGACCATTTTTTCCTTCATGTCGTTCACGAACCATTTCCCAGCAGATATTGAAAAAGTCGTCGTGGTATTCTGATAATTGAACGCTTGTAGCATCTAATGGGAAATAATCACGTGGAAAACGGTCAATTGTAAAGTGGCGGATGCCAATGTGAAGTTGCTTATTACTTTTGCCTTCTGGAATATATTCATGGTGTTCCACACCTGGATTAAAGAGTAAAATCGTTCCAGCTTTAACTAGCTGTTCTTGACCGTGTATTTTATAAAAGGATTCGCCTTCTAATAGGACCGTCATTTCAAAAAAATCATGGTAGTGGTTCTTTCCAGAGTGAGGGCCAGTCGAATCAGCATCAAAGACATAGAGCACATCAGGGTTGAATGTTTTAGCTTTTATTGTGAGCAGTTTTCTCACCTCCTAGTCGTTTTTATTTCTTCATAAAGTATATCACGAATGTAAGCAGTTGCAATAAAGTTGATTGTGGTTTTGTCGAAGCCTTTTGACAATAATGTCCATCTGTTTTGAGGGCATAGTCCATTCGAAGCAAGGGGTATTTCCTTTAAACTATCTGTAAATTAAGAAAGAAAGGCGGCTAGTCTAATGAGTAGTACAAAATGGGTAACTAAGTATTTAACCCCGTATTGGTTTGGGTGGACATGGGCAAGTTTGTTAACGATATTGACGGCTTTTATGAACGTTATCTCTCCTTATATCGGTGGTGTTCTAGTTGACCGCGTTATTAATAGTGGTGAATTAAATCTATTGGAACCCTTATTGCTGTTAATGATTGCATCAACAGTTGTTCGAATGGTTTTACGTTATGTGTTCCAACTTCAATTTGAGCAAATTAGTCAAAATGTTCTCTATAAAATCCGCGAGGAGCTCTATGTTAAATTGCAGGAGCTTGATTTCACCTTCTTCAATACGACACGAGTAGGAGACATTATGGCTCGAATGACGGGCGATACAGATGCCATTCGTCATGCAGTAGCGTGGGCATATTTTAATATTTTAGATAATATTGTTTTGTTTATTTCAGCACTTATTTTCTTAGCAGCATTTGAATGGCGTTTAACTCTTGCTTTGTTAGTGGTGACACCTGTGATAGCTCTTTTAACGGTTTTATTATCTCGTGAAGCCAACCAAGCCTTTTACCATATTAGAGAAAGCTTCTCCCGTTTAAATTCAATGGTAGAGGAACATATCGGTGGCAATAAGGTCGTTAAAGCATTCGCACGTGAAGAATTTGAAATTGAGAAATTTAACCGTCGTAATGAAGATTTTAAAAAGCGAAACTTGGCATCTGCTAAGATTTCCGCTACCTATTTGCCAATTATTGAAACATTCGCTGGCTTTATGAATATTATTGCGATTGGATTAGGCGGTTTGTTTGTTCTTCAAGGGGCCATGTCGATTGGTAATTTAGTCACCTTTAACGGCTTGATTTGGATGTTGAACATTCCTATGCGTAATGTCGGAAACCATGTCAACGACTTGCAGAATTTTAATGCTTCAACCTATAAAATTCGTCAAATGCTAGCAACTGAACCACAAATTCCTGTCAGCTCACAAAAAACAGTTGATAAGTTGCAAGGTGATGTCGAATTCCAGCATGTTTCCTTTGCTTTCTCGGATGATCCAGATACAAAAGTTTTAACTGATATTAACTTTAAGTTGAAGGCTGGGCAAACATTAGGTGTGTTAGGTGAAACAGGTTCAGGGAAGTCCACTTTAGTTAACTTGATTTCACGCTTCTTTGATCCAACGGAAGGCCGTGTTCTTCTAGATGGCATTGATGTCAAACAAATGAATGTGATTGACTTACGACGGAATGTTGCGATTGTGATGCAAGATGTGTTCTTGTTCTCTGATACGATTCGTAAAAATATTTCTTATGGAACACCAGGTGCTCGCTTTGAGACCGTTCGTCGTGTAGCCGAAGTAGCTGATGCTGATCAATTTATTGAACGGATGCCCGATCGTTATGAAACATACCTAGGTGAGCGTGGAAGTGGCTTATCAGGTGGTCAAAAGCAACGCTTGTCTTTAGCACGTGGGTTAATTAAAGACCCATCTATTTTAATTCTGGACGATACCACATCTGCTGTCGATATGGAAACAGAAGTGAAAATCCAAGAAGGGTTGAAAAAAACGAGTGAGCAGAAAACGACGATTATCATTGCAAACCGTATTTCTTCTGTTAAAAACGCCGATATTATTTTAATTTTATCGAAGGGACAGATTGTAGAACGTGGCAATCATGAAGAATTGCTGGCTAAGGGCGGCGCTTACTATCAAATATATGAAGAACAGCTCGGCCAGGCTGAAGTAGAGGAGGAACGATCAGATGAATAATGCCTTTTCTGAAATGAAAGAAAATAAAATTAATACGCAGAATTTCAAACGACTAGGTAGTTATTTGTTGCCTTACAAGTCTGTTGTAGTGAAACTGTTAATGGTTATTATTTTCTCCAATATCGTCTTGATATTAGGACCCTATTTAACGAGTTATGTGATTGATACAGTCATTCCCACTCAAAATCGACAAGCACTTGTTTGGGTAGTCGTTATTTATACTGTTGCAACGATTTTAAATGGCTTAGCTACCCGTTATCGTATTTTAAATATTACAACTTTAGGACAGGATGTGCTAAGGGACATTCGTTCTGACTTATTTAATCATATGCAAGAAATGTCCTTTAAATTTTTTGATTCACGTCCACATGGTAAGATTTTAACGCGAATTGTTAATTATATTAATTCCTTAAGTAATATTTTATCGTCTGGTTTAATTACGGTTATCTCTGATATTTTAAGTATTGTGGTGACCTTAATTATCATGGTCACCATTGACCCAGTTTTAACCTTGTATAGCTTTTTGCTACTGCCACTTTTATTTATCGTAACGCTAGTGATTAAAAACAAACAGCGGTTGGCTTATGAGGAATTAAGTGAAAAGCAGTCGAATTTAAATGCCTATATTCATGAATCAATTGAAGGGATTAAAACGACTCAATCCTATACCCGAGAAGATATGAACTTTGACATTTTTGCGGATGTTAGTGATCAACAACGAACATCCTGGATGAAGGCTGTTAGGATGCAGTTTTTACTAGGCCCTATTGTTCAAGTCATTGCTACAGTAACGATTTCTTTCATTTACTATGCGGGAATTAAGAGCTTAGGTGTTAATGTATCGACAGGTGTATTGATTGCCTTTGTCGCTTATGTGAATAACTTTTGGAATCCGATTATTAACTTGGGTAACTTCTATAATTCACTCGTTTCAGGAACCGTTTATTTGGACCGAGTTTTTGAAATGATGGACTTAGATCCGTTAATTACAGAAGCTGAGGATGCCTTTGAAATGCCGCCTGTTAAGGGAGACGTTGTTTTCCGCGATGTAACATTTGGTTATCAGGAAGGGCAACCCATTTTTGAACACTTGTCATTCCATGTTCAGCCAGGTGAAACCATTGCTCTTGTTGGTCCAACTGGCGCAGGTAAGTCGACTATTACCAATCTGATTTCTCGTTTTTATGATATTCAAGCAGGGCAAATCTTGATTGATGGCATTGATATTCGTGATGTGACGTTGAAATCACTTCGCCATGAAGTTGGGGTTATGTTACAAGACACCTTTATTTTCTCAGGAACGATTATGGATAATATTCGCTATGGGAAACTGGATGCAACTGAGGAAGAGATTATTGAAGCTGCTAAAGTAGTAAGGGCTCATGATTTTATCAAGGACTTAAAAGAAGGTTACCATACGATTGTTCAGGAACGAGGAAGCACTTTGTCGGCTGGTCAACGTCAATTGATTTCCTTTGCCAGAACCTTATTGGCTGATCCGAAAGTATTGATTTTGGATGAAGCGACGTCAAGTATTGATACCCAAACTGAGATTCTGCTACAAGAAGGGTTGGATTATTTACTAGAGGGGCGGACAGCCTTTATCGTTGCTCACCGCTTATCGACCATTCGAAATAGTGACCGTATCTTCTTTATTGGTAACCGCCAAATTTTAGAATCGGGTTCACATGCCGAGCTGATTAGTCAAAAAGGACGCTATTACGACTTGTATCGGACGCAATCAGAATTGCTGAAAAAAATGTAACTTAATAAAAAATGCTAGTGAGTTTATCCAAACCTATGCCTACGATGCAATACCAATATTAACTATAATTCCTATGCAGAACAAGTCACAGGTAAATTCGCGATGTTGAAGATAGCTAAGTACTTAAAATTAGAACTAGTAGCTCTTTAAAAAATAAAATGTAGTCAAATAGCCATCAGCTCAGATTTTCATCCCAGCTGATGGTTGTTTTTTTGGTTGTGAGGAAGTTCAGCGTTCAAAAACGTTCAGATGTAGCTTCAGAAGAGAAAACCCTAGAACAAATTTTTAATTTTCTCGATATTTTTAATAATAACGGATGTTGTTCCGTCAGGATTATTAATAAATTCGACAACTTCAGGATCTTTGTACAATTCTAGAGGGATACTAATTTCAATCCCGTTATCTAAACGGAATTTTTGTTTAGAATATTTCGGTCCAGCTACAGCTACTTCAGCAGGAGCACGGTCGACATAACCCATCTCATTGATTTGCTCAAAAAACTTTTCTTTTTTAGCATAGCTATCGCCGTACAAGGTCTCGGCAATGATTTGGTTATCAATGACATTTTCCTCGTTCATACTATGTACAATAGCTTCTTTTGTCTCAGCGAGAACTTGGAATTCTTCGTCGTTAAAGGCCTTACTCGTTTTTTGAACAGCCTTTTTAATAATTGCAATATTTTCCTTTAAGCTTGGTTGTGGCTTATCCTCTAAAAATAACTCAGTAAAGTAGAAGACTTTTTCTGCCAACTCATCAATCAAATGTTTTTTCTCAATGACGTGGTATTCCATATTAGTGAGGTTTAATACCATTCCTTCTTGAATAGCTTGGCGCGCACTCGGTAAAATTGACCGATTCACGATCAATTGATTCGTCAAAGTGTCATCTTCATAGGAAACATGATGAGTAATTGAATCTGAATGATTCAGTTTAAACAAACCTAAACAAGGCACTTCATCCATAGTAAAGAGTGTAAATAACAAATCTGCCGGTGGAATTTCAGAATTGATTTTAGTAATGGCAAAAAACTTTTCCGTTAACTCTTTAGTCGCTTCAATAAAATCCGTTTCAATACGATTAAAAACTGGAACTAATGGATTTTCGTCAGCTAGCATACCAGTTTTCATGCTGTCGGAATCTTCTACTTTTTCAATTTTGGCATGAATATAATCTAAGGTGAATTTCTCGCTAATATCCAATCCCGCAAAGGAAAAAATAGCTTCATTGCTGTTTAAGTCAAAAATATGTAAAATAGCTTCTTTTATATAAATCATTGGGCTACCTCCGTTTCAGTCACGCTTAGTAGTATCTCACACATTTGAATTTCCTAAAAGTGAATTTTGATTTGCAAACCGCCTATATTTGTCTTATATTTGAAAGAACGACTGATTTAATCAGAATGGAGCATAACAATGACTCAACCACAACCATACGGCACAGTGTTGCTGAAAGCTGAGAAGATATTGAGTTTTCTAGCTTCCAAAAGTGAGCCACAGCCCTTACATGTGATTGCCAAAGAGACGGAAATGACAAACTCAACGGTATCTAAAATTTTATCTACCTTAGAATTAATTGGTTATATTCACCGAAATGACAAAACGAAAACCTACCAATTGGGTAGTGGTCTCGTTAAATACGCCAACCAATATTTGAAGGATTTAAGTATTTCAAAAATTGCTTATCCTTATTTAAAAGATTTGCATCGTCTGTTAGATGAAACGGTTCATCTGTCCATTCGTGAAGGCAACGAAATGCTGTATCTCAATAAGCTAGAATCAACCCAGCCCATTGTTGTCACAACATCTCGCATTGGATTTACGAAGCCCATGTACGCCTCAGCTATGGGGAAGGCTGTGTTAGCAGAATGTCCAACAGCAGAATTGGATGATTATTTTTCAACCGTGAGGATGACGGCCTTTACCCCGAATACACTTGTAGACCGCGATGATTTAGAAAAAGAATTTCAATTTGTGCAAGAGCACGGCTATGCCTTCGACAACAGTGAAGAGCAAATCGAAGTTTTCTGTATTGGTGCATCCTTATCAGTGGATGGGAAGAATTACGGCGCCTTTAGTGTGAGTATGCCAACTTACCGCAGAACACCTGAATTAGAAGAAAAAGTAATTTCTGCTATTTTGGAAACGAAGAGAAACATTATTCAAGAGTTAAAACAAGTTTATCATTATTTATAAAAGAGAAGAGACAGCCTTTTTTAGTGAAAATGGGTTGTTCTCTTCTCTTTTATATTCTATAATAGAAGAAACATTTCCTATTAAAAAACAAACTTTCCTATTCGGAAAGAAAAGCAATTTTACTAGGGATTTAAATTTTAATAACATTTGTAACCGTAAACATTTAAAAAATAGAGAAAAAGAGGGTCCGTTATGAAACAAAATATTTTATGCGTTGGAGAAACACTTGTCCGCTTGTCAACTCAAGTTGGGGTTCACTTTTACGATACGATTAGTCTAAATTTAAACTATGGTGGAGCTGAAGCTAACGTTGCGATTAACTTGGCTAACTTAGGCCATAAAACAACTTACTTCACCAAAGTACCTAACAACCAATTAGGTCAAACTGCGATTAAAAATACACAAAAATACGGAGTCGATGCAAGCCATGTTATTTACGGTGGCAACCGCATTGGGTCTTATTATCTAGAAGCAGGGGCTGGTCCTCGTGCCGCAAATATTATTTATGATCGCGCTCATTCCGCTATTTCAGAAATGAAAGTAGACGAAATCAATTTTGATGAGCTATTAGAAGGAAAAAGCATGCTTCATATTACAGGGATTACGGCAGCTCTTTCTAAAGATAGTGCTGAAGTGACTTATCAATTGATAAAAGCAGCTAAAGAAAAAGGATTGGTTGTTAACTTTGACGTCAACTTCCGTTCTAAATTATGGTCTGTGGAAGAGTGTGCGGTTTTCTTGAAACGTGTTCTTCCTTATGTAGACTACTTATCAGCAGGTAAATTGGATGCCATCAACTTCCTTGGTGTGAAAGAATTGGATCCTGACCAAACAACAACTGAAATTGAGCAATTGGATTACTATTTTGGAAAAATCCATGAATTATATCCAAATATCCAAATTTTCTATGCAACAATCCGTAATGTGATTTCAGCAACCCACAATACGTTACAAGGTGCATTTTGGAAAGATGGCATTACTTACTATTCGAAAATTCAAGATATGGACCACATCATTGATCGTATTGGTGGGGGAGATGCGTTTGCGGCAGGTGTTTTACATGGTATTTTAGAAAATTATGATCCAGAATATACCATTAACTTCGCAACAGCATTATCATCATTGAAACATACCATTTATGGAGATGTGTCACCATTCACGGTGGAACAAGCAGAACGTACGATGACACACGATGCGCGTGTTGATCGCTAATAAATAAGTTAAATAAATAATGAGTAGACAATTAGTTTCGTTAATGTTATTCTAATGTAACATATAGATAGAGGTAGCAATGTAAATGAGTAAGACATGGGAGAAGGCATTCTAGGATCATGTTTGAAAGGTAATCATTGCCGAACAGTTAAAATTGGCAAATTTTAATTGTGGGGATGTGGGGAACACCTACATCACTCCTGCTTGCAAAAGTGGTGGTGCTAAATATTTTGTCTACATCTGCTTGTATACAATATAAAGGCGCCAGAAATGGCGTCTTTTTTTGTTATAATAAAAGAAAATAAAGTAGCAGATGAATAGTAGAATCGAGGAGAGAGACAATGACGGAATTACACATTGGCGGTGTTGCCGCTAGCCAATTAGTGGCGCAATATGGCAGTCCCTTATATGTTTATGATCAACAACAACTTGAAACGAATTTACAAGCTTATAAACAAGCCTTCCAATCTGATCGTTTTCCAACCAAAATTTTATACGCATCCAAAGCCTTCCAGACGGTTGGGATGATGAATTTGGTCAACCAATATGGTTTTGGTGTGGATGTAGTGAGTGCTGGCGAATTGTATACAGCCTTACAATCAGATGTGCCAGTTGACCATATCTACTTTCACGGCAATAACAAATCAACAGAAGAACTGAAAATGGCTTTTGAATCGGGTATGCAACATATTGTTTGCGATAACCTAATGGAATTGACAGAGTTGAGTCAGCTAGCAAATGACTACAAACAGCCGATGCAAATTATGTTTCGTTTAAATGTCGGCATTGAGGCTCATACTCATGAGTATATCGTGACGACTCACATTGACTCGAAATTTGGTATGGCTTATGATAGCTCAGACTTTAAAGCTTGTTTAGAGCTATTAAACGACAATGACTACCTTGAGCTAGAAGGCTTCCATGTTCATATTGGTTCTCAAATTTTTGAAATGGATGCCTGGTATGCGGCTATTGATAAGATGGTGTCTTACTTGAACGACTTTGACCAACCGTTAACCCTTAATTTAGGTGGTGGCTTTGGTGTTCGCTATACCGAGGACGACAAGCCACTAGGGATTGAGGAAACGATGAACCAATTATTACGTTATTTGGACCAATCGTTAACGGCAGCAGATTTAACCGTTAAAGAACTAATTATTGAGCCGGGACGCAGTCTAGTTGCCGAAGCAGGTTATACCCTTTACGAAATTGGTTATCAAAAACAAACACCAAATAAAACGTATTATTTTGTAGACGGTGGTATGGCAGATAACATTCGTCCAAGTTTGTACCAAGCGAAATATAGTTGTGATGTGGCCAATAAAATGGATGCAGAAAAAACAGAACACGTAACAGTGGCTGGAAAATACTGTGAATCGGGCGATGTTTTAATCCAGGATGTTGCATTACCAAAAGTTGAAAAAGGCGATTTACTCGTCGTTTATGCAACAGGTGCATATGGCTACTCAATGAGTAGCAACTACAACCGTAGTTTAACACCAGCCGTTGTTTTTGCTAAAGACGGCCAAACAACTGAAATTGTCAAACGTCAAACTTACTTAGACTTGTTACGTAACGACCTAAAATAGAAACTGGAGGATGATTAGATGTTAAGCGGATCTTTAGTAGCCATTATTACGCCAATGCATGAAGATGGCAGCATTCACTTTGAAAAAATGGGTGAATTAATTGAATACCATATCGACAACCAAACCGATGGGATTGTGTTGTTAGGAACGACAGGTGAAGCGTCAACTATGACCTTTGAAGAGGAGAAACAATTAGTTTCTTTTGCAGCTGAAAAAATCGCTAAACGCGTGCCCCTTATTGTCGGCAGCGGTAGTAACAACACGGTGACAGCTGTAGAAAATAGTAAAGCTTTTGCTGAACATGGTGCGGATATGCTGTTAGTAGTAACGCCGTATTATAATCGTGCCAACGAAGGCGGTATGGTTCGCCACTTTGAAGCTATCGCTAATAGTGTTGACATTCCGATTATTTTATACAATGTGCCAGGGAGAACAGGATGCAGCCTGTCTGTATCAGCCGTAGCGACACTAGCTAAACATCCTAATATTATTGGGATAAAGGAAGCATCAGGTGATATTAGTTATGCCGTTAAACTGGCTCCTTTATTGAATGATGACTTTGCTATGTATAGCGGCAATGATGATATTATCGTGCCACTATTGAGTTTAGGTGCCAAAGGTGTGATTAGTGTTTGGGCGAATATTATGCCGAAAGAGGTTCATGATTTAGTTAGCCTCTATTTAGAGGGTCGCCATCAAGAGTCATTAGCGATTCAAACTGCTTATTTAGACTTGGTTGATGCGCTCTTTTATGAAACTAATCCTATTCCAGTTAAGCACGCCATGAATGAGTTAGGTTTTGGTGTTGGTCCACTCCGAATGCCACTTGGTGAAATGGATGCTCCTAATTATCAAAAATTAGTTGCTGTTTTAGCCAAGTATAAGGAGGTATGGTCTTGAAAATCGGTTTAGTAGGTTATGGTGCTATGGGACGGGTTGTGGAGGAATCTATTCAAGCAGACGACGAATTAGTTGTTTTTGCACCCGAAACAAATCGGTCCTTAGCAGACTATCAAGAAAAATTAGCAGTGTTAATTGATTTTTCAAACCCGGCCAACTTGGATAGTATTGTCCAATATGCTAGTGACTACAAGGTGCCCGTTGTAATTGCAACAACAGGTTTTTCAAGTGAGCAACAAGCAAAAATTACAGCTCTAAGCGAAAAAGTTCCTGTTCTTATGAGTGCTAATTTTAGCTTAGGCGTTATGTTAGTTAATCGGATGTTGAAGGACTACAGCCCGATTCTAAAGGACTTCTTTGATATTGAAGTCATTGAGAAACACCATCGATTAAAAGTAGATGCGCCATCTGGAACAGCTAAAATGTTTGCTGATACCATTAATGAGACGCTCAACTATGATTTTGTTTATGGACGAGAAGGCGTTAGCAAGCGCCAAGATAAAGAGATTGGCATTCATGCGGTTCGTGGTGGCAGTATTGTTGGCGAACATGAAGTTATTTTTGCTGGTCAAGACGAAGTCATTTCAATTAAACACGAAGCTTTTTCGAAACGGATTTTTGCTGTTGGCGCATTAAATGGTGCTAAATGGCTAGCTGGAGATAAAGAAGCAGGTTTTTATGATATGAATGACGTTTTATTTGATTAAGGAAGAAACGCGGTTGGGAAAAACCAATCGCGTTATTTTTATGGTTGATTTTTAATCGAATTCTAATCATATGCCCGACATGTTAATGAAAGAAAAAGTGACAAATTCAAAAAATAGACCAATGATATAAAAATATTCTAAAGTCATAAAGCTTCCGGCTCTATGCCTTTAGAATATTTTAATAAGAAGTATCAAGAAAGCTATCTGCCCAAATCAAAAATTTTAACAACTTTTTATTTTTTTGGTATGATTGAATAACAATACAATAAAGGAGGAAAAATATTGACTTACCGCGGAAGTGCAAATCTTACTGTAAAAGATTATCTCTTTTTAAATTTAGCAGCTACTACCAAAAATTATATAGTTTATTCGGGCCTCTCATTAATGATTTGCTCTTTATTTTTTTTAAGTTTTATGCGAGATTTCACGATAACAAAACAAATTTTTTCTGTTTTTATAATCTTTTCAGTCACTTTCCTTTCTCTTCTGCTTATTCAAGTGATTGGTTTACTAATATGGTTGAAAAAATTACCTCATTACATTGGCCAAAGGACATTTATTATCAACAATGAAGGAGTTGAATTAAAGCAATTTAAAAAAAATGAAGGCGATTTTTACTCATGGGAAGAGTTTCAGGGCCTAATCAACCTAAAAAAATACTGGCTTTTAAAAATAGATGATAAACAGATTAAAGTGATTCCACATAAAGCTTTTAAGAAAAATGAAATCCTAAAAATAAATCAATTAATGAGTAGTAAGATAGAATTTTTAAAATAAGATTACTACTTATTCTTTCTTGTATTTATTTATTGACCAGATAAAACATCAAAATGCTAGAAAAGCAAGTATGATATAGCCTATCTTTTCATTAGCAGTTGCATAGACAACTAAAACACTAAAGATAATTCCGTTGAATATCAAAATACATATTAAAGTTAAGAGTACAAATTATGCTATATAAAGTATGATGCAAATAGACCCGTTGATAAATAAAGTATCAACGGGTCTATTTGCAATATATCATTTAATTGGGTATCTGCCTAAAACATGTAAAACTGTTACTCATTTTTTCTAAATGTCAATGCCAATACAGTGGCAAATCCTATCGGTCCTCCTAAAGTTGCTAAAAGTGGTGTAGCTGCAACAAGAAGTAGTCCTATTACAATAACGCCAGTGGTTGCTATTGTTTGCATTTCTAATGAACTTAAGAAACTCGAGTAGTCCTCGTTACTAACCGTCACACCTGCGGGTCCTGGAGTAACAAATGTTCCATCATCAATTTCAAATGTAATCCGGCACGAAGCTCCCATCGTACTTCCATCTGACAATGTAATAGAATTAAAATTAACGATGTAATTGTATAACATTTTTCCGCTTCGATAACCTACTGAAAGAACGACATTTCCTTTGCCGTCTAGATTTCCAGAAAGCTGCTCCATTGCATCTTTGGCATTATAGAATTCAATATCATCTAATTGCTTTTCTCGCATATAATCGAAGTAGGGTCCTTCTAGGGTAAGCTGTGGTTTGGTAATATTTACACTGAATAGATTGGCAACTGGAGAGTCTGAATTGATATCAAGCGTGAGCTTCACCTTCATGACAATATTGCTGCTGATACGGATGGATTTTTCCGTTTCCCACATATCGACCGTAAGAGGAATATCTTTAAAAAATGGAATCCCGAAAAAGTTATTCTTCATATGATTTAAAATCTCACTCTTTTTTTCAGCAAGACTCAACGTGTCATCCTCTAGCAATTGTTTTTTTACCGCTTTTCGAATATCTTCTAATCGGTTCGTTGCATGATAAAAAGCTGTACCTGGACAAGAGGTGGCACCGTAATTACTATCCATATCTCTGTGTCCTAGAATATTATTTGGAGAAATCCCATACTCTTTACATAAATAAGTCAGCAACGGAATTAACTTTTCCATTTGAACTTTTTCAGGATATGCGTAAGTAAAATCTCCAAATAGACTGACACCAATCGAATCATAGTTATGTGGACTACCAACATGTGCGCCAACATATGGCAGCGATCTGCCTTCCATAATGGTCCCTTGTTGGCCAATACAAAAATGATAGCCTATGTCTCCCCAGTCTAAGCTTTGATGATAATTTTGAACCCCTCTCATTACTTGATAATCACTTCCCACTTGTGGCTGTGCACCAGCAGTATGATGGATAACGATGTATTTAGCAGTATCTAGTTCACCTGACATACCGGATAATTGAACAGGATTAGCTCCCCAACTTGCTCTTGATTCGATTGTTATTGGGGCATTACTAAAATCTATCCCTTCTAACAAACCGCCACCAGGTCCTGTCGGTTCTGTATTGCCAGAATAAACAGGATAGCTAGTAAAGGTACTATCACTATCTCCAGCCCAGATCGCTACTTTTCCAAAACTTTCCGTTTGAATGACGTAAACATCCGTTACTTTTGTTTCAAGAATTCTGTAGGATAGTCCACCATAGGTAGAAGGTGCTAATGTTCCAACTCGGTATTCAGGAACATACGGACCTTGTACACTGTAAACGGACCATGAATTAATAGTGGGTGAAAGATTCAAATATGTTTCACTTGAACTACCTCCTGCAAAGCTACCTTCATCATAAATCGGCGTTCCAGTAATAGAACTATCATTGTCTCCCGCCCAAATAGCAACTGTTCCAAGACTCTCTGTTTGGATTGTGTACACATCTGTCACTGGGCTCCCTAAAATAGCATAAGAAAGTCCACCATATTGTGCAGGTGCCAATAACCCAACTCGACTCTCTGGTAAATAGGGGCCGGAAACGTTGTAAACAGACCAAGTTGGGATATGAGGATGAAGATTGAGGTACTGGCCTGTACCTGATGCATTGCCACCACCCATTCCACCATTAATCGGATCTAAATAAACAGGTGTCGTTGTAAAAGTACTATCACTATCTCCGGCCCAGATGGCTACCTTTCCAAAACTTTCCGTTTGAATGATATAAATATCGCCATCAAGTTTTTCTAAAATTTCATAAGACAATCCGCCATACGTAACAGGTGCTAATGTTCCAATTCGACTGTTCGTTAAGTAGGGGCCATTAGGATGATAAATGGACCAACTGGGAACAGATGGACTAAGATTGAGATAAAGGCCGGTTCCACCAGTTGGAGCACTTGAGCCATTCGTATAAACAGGAGACGCAGTAAAACTACTATCACTATCTCCAGCCCAGATGGCTACCTTTCCAAAACTTTCCGTTTGAATCACATACACATTCCCACCAATATCTTCTAAGACTTGATAAGATAAACCACCATACTGTGCAGGTGCTAATTCACCGACTCTATACTCAGGTATATAGGGTCCAGAAATAGCATAAACGGACCAACTTGGATTGTGCGGTTTTAAATTTAAATAGTTTCCTTCATTTGCCATGTTATATTCTCCTCTATAGTTTATTTTCCGTATAGCTTTCTTTAATACGTTCTTCTAATCGTTCAATTGATTCAGTGACTTCTGTAATTTGTTTTTCAAATCGAGTAAAAAGATAAATCACAAGAACAATTGGAAAACCGAAATTGCCAATCATAGTTACTGTTTCTTCCATGTATTCACTCCTTATTCATTAAGACTCAAAGAGATAAGCTTCTACTGTCTGAATGCAGACTAGTTGATATTCTTGTAAGAAATCCTGCTGAAGATCAGTTGGAACACCTTTTAGATACTTTAAAAATAATGGTTGTAAAGATTGAAGTATGTAAGCATGATTTTTTTCTTTCATGGCACATATTAGCTCTCTATCCACTTAATCACCCCTATTCTTTTCTAAAAAAGAGTAGATATGGCTATAGCATATTTTTTTAGTCTTAGAAATATATGCGGGAGAAACTTGAAACTTTTGCGCTACTTCTACTTGGCTTTTCATTTCTACAAAAAGAAGCCATAATATTTCCTGTTGACGATAAGATAAACTTTCTAGCGCTTCAATAAGATCAACATTTTCAAAAGCATAGGCCCATTCTCCTGTAAAGTACGCGTTATTTTCTTCATAATCTACATTGTTTTCAATCATCTCTTCAAATAATTCTTGATACATATACTTCTGACGATCTCTAAATAAATCTTTTTGTTTATATTTCACCTTATGTGTAATCAAACTCGTTAACATATATGCTTTATCTTTATCTCTGTCAGACAGAATCATCTCTTTTTCTGTAAACTTAGAAAAACTATCAGTTTTATTTGTATGATCAGTGTGCACCCTTATCATCCTTCCTGATGAGCTCTTTTTATGCTTACACTAATAAAGAGGAAAAAAGAGTGTAAAAATTAACCTCAAACTTTAAAAAGGGGAACTTATGTTCTTTTTTTACCCAAAAAAAAGAGGCTTTAACCTAACAAAATAGTCATATATGACTATTTCGTTAGGTTTTCTTATATTCATGGTAAAATATAAAATGTTACAACATAATATATTTAGGAGGAAAGAAAAAAAAGAAATTTTGTGTTTCGGCTAGTAACTATTTTAGGCATGCTGTCTTGCATGCTTACAATCTACCAACAAGAGGTTTCCGCTGATTTTATCGATAACAATGGTAACGTTGTTAGAGAGTTTAATGAGAGCGAAGTAAATTTCTTAAATGAGGATTTTTATCCTAATGAAGAAGCATATAGCGCTTTAGAAAATATGATGCTTAGGTATCCACTTTCTATAAGAAAAATAAATCCAAAAGTAACAACTGAATATTCGGGTTTTAAACGCGTATCAGATGATCTTAAAACAGGTTCTGCAGGGGGATCAATTAGTGTAAATAATAGTGTCACTATATCTGGTGGGACTACAGGTAATGTTTATGGAATCTCTGTACAATCTGGGAAATCTACTACAAGTTCAGTAGGTTACACTTTAAATGTTGGACCAAATAAAACAGCATATGTAGGTTATAGAGCTGTCTATAGAGTTGAACGTGGAATAAGAGAAGTTTATAGAACAGGTAGCGGAATTATAGAAACTAGCAATAGCTATACTGCAAAACTAGTTACAAATGGAGAATATGCACTTATTTACAAATAATAAAGGAGGTCTTAATATGAAAAAAATTTTCATTTATATCCCTATTCTAATATCTTTAATAATAACAATAATCCTTATTATTATTCCAAGTGCTTTAATCCCTAACGGTTATGAGCTAGCAATTGATGGATATATTTTGTCTAGAACACTATGTATTTTATATCTGTTAAATTTACTATCAAAAATAGGTTTTTATTTTTTAAAAAAACATAGTAATAATAACCTGAATAATTCATAGTTTTACTGAAATGCTCTTTAAATGTTGTCCCAACACTGTTTTTCGTCTTGTTATCCGGCACCCTTTGAGTGTACAAAAAGAACCCCAATCTGCTATGGTTAAAGCGCCTAAACCTAACCAAAGAAAGGGGGTCTCTCAATGGCTACATTACAGGAGAAACACGTAAATTTCAACTCAAAAATGGTGGTAAACAATATGGGCGGCAATCTTTCTACGGATTCTGGCTTGATTTTGGTAAAGGAATTCATGGATTCAATTGGCTTCTCAAAATTAGCCCGCCAGTTTCTCACCTTCCAAGACAATCGCAGCTACTGGCTTCATGACAACATCTCCTTACTGGAACAACTCCTGTTCCAGATGCTTTTAGACACGCTATGTGGAATGGCAATCTCACACAAAGAATTGGATCTACTCGTGCCAAGGTATGGACTGACGCCCATGAAGCTGACTCATCGGGGGTAGATAAGGAAATGGATTTATTTAATAATGGATTAGGAAGAACCATAGGAAGTAAATATGGCTCTCATTCAAATGGTTTAGCTGTTAAAAGTATGTCTGACGAGATATATAGTTCAATAAAAAGCGGAAAAGGCAGAGTCGTTAAAAATGGTAAATTAGTAAGTCCTGCATTTTAGAGTGTAATTAAACGGAGATGAATTTATGAAAACCAAATCTTTTATTCTCTTTTCAGTTGTTTTTATATTAGCTATTGTGCTTTTATTTTTACCACGTAGAGCAATAGATATCCTACCTAATAAAAATGAAGTAGAATCTGTCTCAATCAAAAAAGATAATGAAAAAGTACAGTCAACAGATAAAGACATTATTTCAAACATAATCGATAATATTGAGAATGCAAGAAAAACTTTTCGTTCAAGCATTAATGATCAACCTTTAGAAAATCACTTCATTACAATAGTCTTTACAAGGGATAATGAACAAACAGATACATTTTATTTGTACCAATCAAAAAATGACTATTTCTTAGAAAAACCCTATGAAGGTATCTATAGAATATCTCAAGAGATAGAGGAAAATATCATATCTTTGTTTAATTCCTTAAGTAACAGGTAGATTGAAATAAAAAATACCTAAAGGAAACTGTTAACCAAAAGTATCACATCGGCCAATAACTTCCACAATAGACATGCTACAACTAATTATTGGATTTAACTCTGCTTCATATTTAGTCTTAAATAATAAAAAGTCATTCTGAATCATCCATTTTTTTCCTTCGGAATGACTTTTTTCGTACAAATTTCAACAACTTTATTGCGCCAGTATTTTTCTATATCTCTCATGTAATTTCTCGCATCAAGTATCTGCAAACTTGGAGTCAAAATAAGGGAACAGAGAAGTTTTGACAATGGCAGAAGGTTTGACATTCGAAGAAAGTTTTAACAAATTACTGGAAAGAGACCAGACAAGTCCAAGCGATTCCGAACGCAGAGCATTATTCTATATCCTCTCCGGAAACAAAGACCTATACCAAAAAGTAAATGGCATCTTTGATTTTGAAAAGGTAGACTTCTGTGAGGGCGCCTATCGAATGGTTAAGTTGGCATTTAATTTATATAATGGGTCCCCTGCTCCAGACCCATTAGAATTATTCAGTGGTCTGGACGAATATAATTTTCGGATCTGTATCAATGCTCTTTTCTTAAGGTTTGGGTTCGAGGAATAAAACAAAACTACAAAAAATAGACTCTGGGCAGCAATTTTTTAAGCTATTCAGAGTCCGTTTTTGTATGCTTCTTAATATTTTCCTAAACTTTTTCTTCTCTAAACAATCGCAATAATTGCAATCCATCTGAAGGAAAACTGAATTGTTCTCCGAACCACTGTGGCAACTGAAATGGAGTAAGGGTACCGACGAATAAGAATAGATTAACTTCTGCAAATCCTGCCAACAACGTTTTTCCAACTCCGGTTGGTACAAATTCAAGCATGAGGGCTGCTGCAACCATCATGATAAAGGACAGAAGAGGACCTCCGATCAAACTGATAAATCTTTGGCGCCTATTCAAACCCGTTCCCCATTTACAAAAACCAGAAAAAGCATACTGAATATGAAAATGTAATCTCCCAATATGGAAGTTTTCTTTATTCTCTTTTCCGCGACTACCTAAATAAATATGGACATGTTTATCCGAAGATAACACAGTACCGACGGCATGTCCGCTTTTCTTATCAATTAGGATCATTACTGATAAGTATCCAACCAAGCCATCATGGCGTCAAAGCGGTTCATCCGCAGATTAGGAAGACCGTCTCGTGACAAGCCGTGATTAGATTGCGGGAAGGTAATTAATTTCGTATCAACATGATTTTTCTTCATAGCCACATAAAATTGCTCAGCCTGTTCCATTGGACAACGTAAATCTTGTTCGCTGTGCATCAATAATAATGGTGTTGTAGCTTGGTGAGCATAGGCAAGTGGCGACATCTTCCACAGACCTTCTATATCTGATAAATCGCGTTGCAATTGGAATTCCACAAAGAAAGCACCGATATCACTCGTTCCATAAAATGAAATCCAGTTAGAAATCGACCGTTGCGAAATAGCGGCACGGAAACGATCCGTATGACCAACAATCCAGTTGGTCATAAAACCACCATAACTGCCACCAGCCACATAGAGGCGAGAGCTGTCAATTTCAGGATGTTCATTTAGCACATGAGTCGTTCCTAGCATCAAATCCTCGTAATCCTTATGACCATAATCACCCAGAATAGACGAAACGAATGACTGGCCGTATCCGTTGCCGCCACGTGGATTCAATAGAATAACACCATAACCTTGTCCAGCCAATACTTGCATTTCATGGAAGAAGGATTCCCCATAACAGACTTGTGGGCCACCGTGGATATACAAAATAGCAGGGTGATTGTCCCGCTTCTCAACAGGCGGTAAGTACCAGCCTTGAATATCCCACTGATCAGCACCTTTAAACCAAAAGCGCTCCGGTTCTACTACAGCATGAGACTCAAAATAAGTTTGGTTAGGCTGGTACAAACAATCGAGATGGCCGCTAGCCAAGTCAATGACTGCCAACGCACTTGTTTCTGTTAAAGAGGAGTAAGTGACAACTAACTGCTGGCCGTCTTGCGACAAACTGCCATCTGTAAGATGAAGTGGTTCATCAAAGAGTAAGGTGGTATGACCGTGTCGATCCCCTTTGTATAGTTGGATTTTACCATGGTGAGTGGCTGGGAATAGGAATTCAGAATCTGTTAGCCAAGTCGGACGAATCCCTTGCACGCCTTGCTGGAAGTCTGCCACAATTGTATCAAGTACTTCTAGGTCTAAATCGTCAGTTAAACAAACCAATTCATGTGAAACCATATCGTAACCATAAATCTTATTTAATGACACAAAGGCATGCTCGAAATCATTTCCGACTAATAAGAGATAGTCTTCTTGGTCAGACATGGCTGCAAAATAGAAGCTTCCTTTTGGAACAGTTGTTGTCAGTGAACGTTGTATTTTTGTTTTTAAATCAAAATAGTAGACCGTACTTCCATAAGACCACTCGTCGTCACGATTTAAATCGTCATTCAATAATAAGTAACTCTCGTCCTTTGCTACATAAGACAACCGAACGGGATGACTTTCTTCAAGTAAGGTCTCAACGGTTTGACTTGCAACACTCATTCTCTTAATTAAATGATGACGGTCTTGAGGGAGCACACCCGCGCCATCTAATTTGTAAGTTAGTTTATTAATTTCAGTTGGCGTGGGCAGTTTCTTTTCTGCCGGCTGTGTCTGGCCGTCCTTTTTAGTTAAGGTCGTCGTTTGGTAGAAAATGGCACTTGAATTATCCGCCCACATATAGTGAGAAACGCCTTCTTTTTCAGCTGTTAAGGCAAAGGCACTCCCGCCATCTAGCGGCATAATCATGACTTGCATTTTCTTATCGCTATGATTGTTACTTAAATAAGAAAGGTATTTTTTGTTGGGTGACAGTTGCAAATGAAGTTGCTTGTTCCCACCATCTCCCCATTGTCGGCGTTCTTTGGTTTTTAGGTTGTAGCTGTAAATAGTTGATGTGTAAGAGTTCTCTTCTTTATTAGCAATCGTCTCAAGGTAAAAAACGAGCTCTCCCCACATAAGGGGCTGGCTCAAACTTTTTAAATCAAAGAGACTATCCATTTTTAATGGTTCTTTTGTCAAAATATAACCTCCATCTATTCTCATATAAAATAATTAGAGCATAGGAAGCTTGCGATGTAAAGTGTTTACGATTAGCAACGGATTTTTGACAGTTTTTTTCAATAGAATCGATTTTTTTAGACAAACAGTGCTAATATAGAGCTATCAAATGATTTAAAATTGTGAATAAAGGAGCCAAATGATGGACTATAAACTGATTCCCACTGAGCATTTAGATCAAGTTGTAAAGTTAAAAGACTACTGTTTTGTTAAGCGTCATGAAGCTGACCATATGGATGATATTGTCCCTTGGTTAGAAATAGGGGCTGGGTTAGGTGGCTATGATGGAAAGGAATTAGCTAGTCAGTTACTCATTCATCCACTAGAAATGAATGTATTAGGGCACCTTTATCCAATGGGCGGTATCGCAATGGTATCTACCTATCCCGAATACCGTCAAGGTGGTGTGACGAAAGGCTTGTTGCAAGCAGCATTTAAAAAGATGAAGAAAGACGGCCAAGTTTTATCGGTTTTAAGTCCCTTTTCAATAGGCTTTTATCGTCATTTTGGTTATGAAGTTTTTTTTGAGAATAGCAACTATAGCATTCCCGTTGAGAAAATGGCTCTTCGCCAAGAAACGAGTGGGCGAGTTGTTCGCTTTGATTATGAGAGTGATAACCGTGACGATTGGCTGCCTAAAGTTAAAGCCTTTCATCAAACAATCGTTGAACAAACCAATGGCTATATGGTTCGTGACGATAAGTGGTGGAATCGCCTTAGATTAAGAGAACCCTTTGATCATTTTGGAGTTAGTGTCAACCAATCGGGAGAAGTGGATGGCTATGTCCGTTATGTTTGGAACAAGCCCCAGTTAGAAATAACAGATTTTCATGCGGCGAATGGTCACGCCATGCGGGTATTATGGCAGTATATTCAGTCGCACCAATCACAAGTTTCAACAGTTGTTGGTAAGTCTCCTGTTGATGATTCACTAGCATTCCATCTAAAAGAGCCTGTTTTCGAACGCAGCGGATTCTACGATATGATGATTCGAATTGTTGATGTAGAAGCTTTTTTAAAAGACTACCCCTTTAAAAAACGACATCAACCACTTTATGTGAGTATTGAAGATCCTCATGCTGATTGGAACCAAGCTGTTTTTAAAATTGATACAGATGGTCGCGTTACAAAAGTATTAGCTGTTCAAGATGAAAAATTACTAAAAATGGCAATTGGACCTTTTTCAGCTATGATGTCGGGCTATCATAGCCTTGATTGGTACCGTCAGTTTGGTTTCGCAGAAGTGACAGACCAACAAGCGAAACATTGGCAAGCAGCGATTCCACATGGCAACCCACGATTTAATGACTTTTTCTAAAAGGAGCGATACGAATGACCGAAGCATTATTGATTGTAAACCCGTCTTCTGGTGAAGAAATGGCTACGGAATATGCAACAAAAGTAGCTGAGATACTCAAGGAGCAATATGATCAGGTAACCGTTAAAGAGACCCAAAAAGCAGGCGATGCGCAGGACTTTGCTAAGACAGCTGCAAGAAACCATATCGATGCGGTGTTTGTTATGGGAGGAGATGGCACGGTTAACGAAGGCGTGAGTGGTTTGGCAGAGGAAGACTACCGTCCTGATTTTGGTTTTATTCCACTTGGAACGGTTAATGACTTAGGGCGAGCTCTAGGCATTTCAATGAACCCAGAAGAAGCGATTGAAGAGTTACGCCATCTTAAAAAAGAAAAGATGGATGTTGGTAAAATAAACGATCATTATTTTATTGATGTTGTAGCAGTAGGTGTCATTCCTGGTGCTGTATCCAATGTGGATCCTGAGCAAAAAACACGCTTTGGTGCTTTCGCCTACTTTATGGAAGGGGCAAAGGCTCTGAGAGAAAGTGAGTCTTTCACCTTCCACTTAACAATAGACGGCGAGGAACTTGTGGAAGAATCGATGATGCTATTAGTTTCCTTGTCAAATTCAGTAGGTGGTTTTGAAAAGTTAGTTCCTCAAGCAAAAGTTGATGACGGTAAACTACATCTCACCTTATTGAAGGGTAACAAGCTACTGGATAAGTTAGCGTTATTGCCGAAAGTATTCTCAGGTGAACTAACGGATGACCAACAAATTGTCTATCGTGCCTTTGAAAAAGGACATATTGCGGTTCAAAATGACACAGATATGACCACCAATGTAGATGGCGATGAAGGGGATGCTTTGCCATTAGATCTCATGGTTTTACCGCAACATCTCACAGTTCTTGTTCCAGGTAAATAATGAGTAGGAGGTTTTTATCATGCGCACACGTTTTTTATCAAAGTTAACAAATGGTGAAATTGAAGATTATTTAGACCACAATGATTTGATTTATATTCCAGTTGGAGTAACCGAAACACATGGTGCTTTGCCAGTGGATGCTGAAACGGTATTAGCTGAGGCCGTGGCTTTGAAAATGGCCGAAGCTTCAGATGGTCTTGTTTTACACAATCTGCCTTACTTTTTTGCGGGAGGGACACCCACAGGAAGGGGAACACTTCAACTATCAGTTAAAACAGGTTATGACTATTTGATGGCAATCTCTCAATCGCTCTTAAAGCAAGGCTTTAGACGACAAGTCTATGTGACTTGTCATGGCCCAGCTTATTTGTATGTGAGTAGCATGATTCGTGATTTCTTTAGTGAGACCAATGTTCCAATTCTATATTTGGATTTAATTGCTGTGCCACAAGCTATTGAAGACTTAAGTTTTAATTTCATGGATAAGTTCCACCAAATCTCAATTGGTGCCTATAAAATATTAAACCGTTTGGATGATGTTCCACTAAATGTACCAGAGTCTAATTCGGTTACCTATGACATTAATAAGATGATGACAGGGATGCAAGAGCCACCAGCAAGCAAGCTGGCCAAGTATGCCATGCAGTCGGGAGCGATTGGTTATTACTTTAACGAAGCGAGCACGCATATGGTAACACCGCTCTTAAAAACTGCAGAACAACGAGACGAATTAGCTGATGAAGGAATCGAAGCAATTGATGAACTCGTCACAAAGTTAAATCTTCCTGAAATTGTTGAACACTTACGCCAAGCTGACCACTACACACAAACGGTTAGTCTTGAAAAATATCCCTGGTTAAAAAAATAAAGATTCCCCACTTGCTTTCCGTGAGAAAAAAGAGCAAGTGGGATTTTTTTGCTTATTTGTCGGTTAATTCACAATCGATAAAAAGCAAAAATCAATAATTGAGTCAATAAGTTTTGTTCTTAAATTGATTTCATGTCTTAAAATTGCTTTTTTATAAAACATTTATCGCTCTTAAAATAAAAAAATCCATATAGGAAATGCTTATTTAACGTGTTTTGTAATCGCTATGACATTTTTAGTCAATAAAAATAATAAAGAAAGAAAGCGCAGTCATGGTCTTGTAAAGGCTTTCAGTATAGAATTCATTTAGCGAAAGGAAATCGCTTGCAATGGTATATGTGAGAGAAACTTTAAAGTAGGAGGAAGAATTATGCAAAGCGCTAAAACAGAAGTAGCAGCAACAAAAGCTAGTGGTTTGACATGGAAGCACAGAGTTGGATATGCAGCTGGGGATGCAGGGGGCGTATTGACCCTTATCCTTGTTGGATATATGACTCGCTATATTACTAACGTTCTTGAAGTATCATACGGCATTTTATCTGTTTTATTATTAATTTGGAATTTTTGGGATATGTTTAATGATCCGATTGTTGGGACATTAATGGATAAGAGTTTCGCAAAAAGTAAAGGAGACAAAGACAAGTTCCGTCCTTGGATTCTAGCTTCAATCCCAGTTATCACGATTGGTTTAGTTGCCTTCTTTACTGTACCGAGCTTTTTAGGAGGTATATCGTTAGTTATTTCTCTATTCATTCTAAAAATTATTTATGAGTGGGGATACACCATGATGAACATCGCTATGGGATCGCTATTAGGTGCAATGGCACTTAACGATACAGAGCGAGCAACTCTTTCATCAGCTCGTGGTTTAGGTTCAAGTTTTGGAGCTTTGGGCGGCGGTATTATTATCCCTCAAGTTCTAGCATCACTAGGTGAGAACCCTCGTGGTTACATGATTGCAAGTCTTATTACCGCAGCTTTAGCTGGTGTTATTATTTTCCTACATTTCTCTTGGACACAAGAGCGTAATGCAAGTGCACGTGTAGTTGTAGACGATACGCCAGAAAATAAAGTGAAGTTTACTGATATTATTAATGTATTTAGAAAAAACCGTGCCTTCTTAGCATTGAGTTTACACTCCGTTATTATTGTATTTGGTACGTTCTTGTACAGTACATTTAACCCTTATATGTATGCTGACGTTTTTGGTGACATCAGTATGATGACTTACACATCTATTATTTCTCAAGTATTAGCAATTAGCCTTTTATCTATTGCTCCTGCCTTGACAAAACTGATGGGTGGTACTGTAAAAGTTATTAAAAACTGCCTAGCTCTAGGGATTATTCTAAATGTGGCATTATTTGTTGTCATGCTATCTGTTGATGTTGTACCGCTTCTTTTTCTAGTTATTTCATCTATTGGTTACGGGCTGATTAATATGTCTGTTCAACTTCAATGGGGACTAGTAAGTGAAGCGATTGACTACAACGAATACTTAACTGGTAAACGTACAGAAGGTGCTATTTACGGTACATTCTCACTAACACGTCGCGTTGGACAAACGATTTCACAATCAATAGGTGTATTGATGATTGGTTGGATTGGTTACAACCCAGAGTTGACTAACCAAGGATTGACACAAAGTGACGGAACAACCCTTGGTATTGTTGCCATGACACTTATTGCTCCAGCAGCAGCAGCTGTTATGTCATGGGCGATTTTCACATTTGTATGGAATATTAACGATGACTTGCGTGCTGATATTTCAGCATGGCGAATCGAACAAGCTGCTGGAAAAGAATAATTTAGCCTAGTTGTTACCCTTAAAAGCCTTTGCTTTTAAGGGTTTTTTTGTTTAAAAATAGTCGTTAATCGGCCCAATTGCTTTTGAAATTGTCTGCACGACTCTCTAACATGTGTTAAGATAGTTGAAAAAACTTTTTGAACATTCTCTCTTTTGGTCGAAGAGGGGTGTTTGACGTGGAGGCGCAAAGGAATGAATGTGGGACGATTTGTAAAAGACTTAATTCATATTAAACAAACCAATGACTCATTGACTCGTGTGATTGGAGCTGGACTAAGTGTGGCTTTACCTATGTTGATTGGTTTGTGGTCGGGGAATATGAAATTTGGAACGTTAGGAGCGTTAGGGGCATTCGCCTTCTTATCTTATACACCTCTAGCCATTCCAAAATTAGCCAAACGTATTTTAAAAGCTGGTTTAGGTATTATGGCTGGGTTTTATCTGGGATTGCTATCCACTTTAATTCCGTGGACCATTCCAATCGCAATTAGCTTTGTTAGTTTAGCTGGGTTCTTGGTTGTTAGATGTTTACAAATCCCTAATCCGGGTGCCTTTTTCTTAATTATGGTCAGTTCTATGGGAACAGGAATGAAATTAGAATTTAGTCAAATGTTGCCAGCAGTCGGCTATGTCGGTGGCGGTGTGCTAGCCTCTATTTTGATGGCGGTTTTAACAGGTTATATTAACCAGTATTATCTCAAACGTCCGGTAGAGGATAATCATAAGAGTTATAAAGAACGGATTAAATATGCTATCGAACACGACTCTGATTTGTTATTAACATCCATTCATCACGCAGGAATCATCTTTTTTGCCGCGTATATTAGTCAAGCTTTGGGCTTTATGAATCCATACTGGGTAACCATTTCAACAGCAGCTGTCTTGGCAGGTAAAGAAATTCGAATTGTCTTCTATCGAAATGTGCAACGGATTGTAGGCGGATTAGTTGGACTAATTATTGGTTTTTATCTCTTATCCCTTCATTTAGATGTGATTCCAACTATTATTTTAATTGTCATCTTTACCTTTTTAGTAGAATTTTGTATGGTGAGGAATTATGCGGTCGCTAATTTCTTTACTAATCCCGTTTCTCTGATGCTGTCTCATTTGTCGAGTGGTTTGTTTATTACCGATCTCGTTCAGTATCGTTTATTAGGATTAGTAGTAGGTAGTATCATCGGTTTTATCGGTGCAGCCCTAATTGAACTGGGCTTACGTATTAAAGAAAAACGATTTACTTTTTTAAAATAATAAAAAATAAGCCATAGTTTGCATTTTAGCGAGCAAACGGCTTTTTTTTAACGATTTTTTTCATAAAATAACAAAATATGCAAAAATAGTACATGCAATTGCATAGTGAGTTAATGAAGGTTTTAAAAAGAAAGCGTATGCTTTATATGATATAATTTTGGTACAAAGACATAAAGATACTTGTTGCCAAATATTGCTCAAACCATGAGAGGAGATTGGAAATGAAAGTAGATTTAACTGCAAAACCGTATAATCTTGATGCTGAGGGCATTAAGTGGGTTCAAGAAACAATCGCAAACATGTCTGACGAAGAAAAAATTGGTCAATTGTTTATCAATATGGGTGCTGAGCGTACTGAAGAGTACCTAACAGGCGTTTTAAATAACTACCACATCGGTGGTGTTCGTTATAACCCAGGTAAAGCTGACGAAGTTTATGAACAAAACAAAATTCTTCAAGAAAACAGCAAAATTCCAATGTTGATTGCTGCAAATACTGAAGCAGGTGGTAACGGTGCTTGTACAGACGGTACTTATGTAGGACACGAAATCAAAGTTGCTGCTACAAACGACAAAAAGTATGCTTATGAATTAGGCCGTATTTCTGGAATTGAAGCATCTGCTATTGGTTGTAACTGGAGTTTTGCTCCAATCGTTGACTTATTACGCAACTGGCGTAACCCAATCATCTCAACTCGTACATGGAGTGCAGATGTTGATCAAACAATCGAATTATCATTAGAATATATGCGCGGTATCCAAGAGAGCGGAATTGCTCCTGCTGCAAAACACTTCCCTGGAGACGGAATTGACGAACGTGACCAACATTTGTCTGCTGCTCCTAACCACTACTCAACTGAAGAGTGGGACCAAACATTTGGTAAAGTATATGGTTCATTATTTGATGCAGGTCTACCATCAATCATGGCTGGACACATTGCATTGCCATCTTACGTACGCCACTTTAACCCAGAGGCTACTATTCAAGAAGCAAATATGCCTGCAACATTAAGCAAAGAAATCTTAACTGATTTACTACGCGGTAAAATGAACTTCAACGGTGTTGTTGTTACTGACGCAAGTCACATGGTTGCAATGACATCTGTTATGAAACGTAAAGACATGCTACCACAAGCAATTGCTGCTGGTTCTGACTTGTTCTTATTCTTCAACGATCCAGACGAAGATTTCCAATGGATGTTAGAAGGATACAAGAACGGCGTTATTACAGAAGACCGTTTAACAGAAGCGCTAACTCGTATTTTAGGAATGAAAGCAATGCTTGGCCTACATACAAAAGCTAAGACAGAAATCTTACCTCCTAAAGAAGAAGCTATGGCAAAAATTGGTTTAGCTGAAAACCTAAAAATTTCTGACGAAGTAGCTGACAAAGCGATTACTTTAGTTAAAAACAACGAAAACATCTTCCCAATTTCTGCTGATACTAAAAAACGTGTTTTATTAGTAGACGTTGCTGGAACAAAAGGTGGATTCGGAGCGATGATCGGTAACAACGAAAAACCATCTGCTAAATTCAAGGAATTACTTGAAGCAGAAGGATTCGAGGTTACAGTTTGGGAATCAGCTGAAGAACGCATTAACAGAATGCCAGCTGAAGAACGTCAAGCTGCATTACGTAATGTTTATGCACAAAAACGCCCAATCGCTGAATTAACTGATAACTATGACTTAATTATCAACTTAGCAGTTGTTAATCCGAACACAGATCAACGTATTCAATGGCCAGCTTCAAAAGGTACGCCTGATATTCCATTCTACGTACATGAAGTGCCAACAATCTTTGTTTCACTACAAGCACCATTCCACTTAGCGGATGTGCCTCAAGTGCAAACTTACATCAATGCTTACGATGCAAAAGAAAATACAATGAAAGCATTGATCGAAAAAATGTTGGGTCGCTCAGAATTTGTTGGTGTATCTCCAGTAGATGCATTTGCAGGCTTTGAAGACACAAGATTTTAATTAACTTACTAACCCCTTATTAATATTCCCAAAGAACTCACCCATCAAATCAAAACACCCATTAGGCCTACCCAGCCTAGTGGGTGTTTTGTTCTGTAGGAGTTACGAAACTTTACATTTTTTTATACACGCATAGATTGCGCCGCCTTGTTTGAAGTGATAATATGAAAGATATTTAAAACCTATAACTGCATCTGCTGAAAGGGATAAAAACAATGAGCCATGAAATGAATGAAAGAATTCTAAAAGTCATTGAGAAGAACAGCCGCCTAACTGCGGAAGAAATTGCGATTATGCTGGGTTTGGAAACGGATGATGTTGTCCATGCCTTAAAGGATATGGAAGAACGTAAGATTATTTGTGGCTACCATACGCTGGTTAACTGGGATAAAGCTAATGATGATGAAGTTTCTGCTGTTATCGAATTAAAAGTTAATCCGCAAAGAGGCGCAGGGTTCGATAAAATTGCGGAACGCGTTTATCAATTTCCTGAAGTAGACGCTGTTTACTTGATGTCAGGTGCCTATGATTTATTAGTTGAAATGCGCAAAGCGCCGATGAAGGATATTGCTTCTTTTGTGGCACGTCGTTTGTCTACTATTGAAGAAGTACAATCAACCGCAACTCATTTTATTTTAAAACGTTATAAAGACCACGGCACTTTGTTTGTGGATGAAGACAAAGACAAACGGATGGTGGTTTCCCCATGAGAAACCCACTAAGCCAAAAAGTACAAACGATCCAGCCATCAGGTATCCGTCGTTTTTTTGAAATTGCCAATGAAATACCGGGCGTTATCTCCTTAGGGGTAGGTGAGCCAGATTTTGATACACCGTGGATTGTTCGTGATGAAGGAATGTATACCTTGCAAAAAGGGAATACCTTTTATACGGCAAATGCGGGTCTCTTAGAGCTTCGGCAAGAAATCAGTCACTATCTTAACCGTCGCTATCAATTGTCATATGAGGCAAAGGATGAGATTCTGGTTACGGTAGGCGGCAGTGAGGCGATCGATTTAGCCTTACGTGCCATGTTGGACCCCGGTGATGAAGTGATTATTGCTGAGCCATGTTATGTGTCCTATTTACCTTGTGTTGTTTTAGCAGACGGTGTACCGGTCAGCCTCCAATTAAAAGAAAAAAATCAGTTCCGTTTGATGCCGGATGAGTTAGAAGCAGCGATTACGGATAAAACTAAAATTGTTATATTATCTTATCCAAACAATCCAACTGGTGCCATTATGGAAAAAGAAGACTTAGAAGCCATTGCCGAAGTGATTAAAAAACATGATTTGTTTGTTTTGAGTGATGAAATCTATAGTGAGTTATCTTATCAAAATGAACACGTCAGCATTGCGTCCTTACCAGGTATGCGTGAGCGTACGATTGTCATTAATGGCTTTTCGAAGAGTTTTGCGATGACAGGCTGGCGCTTAGGTTACGCTGCAGCTCCTGCTCTTATTATGGAGCAAATGACTAAAATCCATCAGTTTGCTATCATGGCGGCTCCAACTTCAAGCCAGTATGCCGGTATTGTGGCGATTCGTGACTGTGATAAAGAAGTAGCGGAAATGAGAGAAAGCTACGACCAACGTCGTCGTTTCCTAATCGATGCGCTTGATCGCTTAAAGCTACCTTGTTTTGATCCCTACGGTGCCTTTTATGTATTCCCGAATATTTCAGAATTTGGTATGACATCAGAAGAATTTGCGACTCGCTTAGTTCAAGAAGAAAAGGTTGCTGTTGTTCCAGGTAGTGCCTTTGGTGAATCGGGAGAAGGATTTATCCGTATTTCTTATGCCTATTCAATTGAAGAGTTAAAAGAAGCCTTTGTTCGAGTTGAACAGTTTATTAATCGACTACGATTAGAAAAATAGAAAAATAAAAATAGAGGTTCAAGTCGACGGACCTGAACCTCTGTTTTTTTAATAGAAGGGAGCGATAAAAATGAGAAAGCTAATGATTAAAGGTGTCAAAGGTTATCAAAGGCATATTTCACCTCTTTTTGCACCGAGCTGTCGGTATTATCCCACTTGCTCCACTTATATGATTGATGCCTTAAACCAACATGGCGCGATTAAGGGCGGTATTATGGGGACAGCTCGTATTCTTCGCTGCCACCCCTTTATTAAAGGTGGCTATGATCCTGTCCCTAAACGATTTACCATTAGGCGTAATCCCAATGCTGATGAACAGCTCGCAGCCATGCGACAACAAATGGCCAAACGCAGTGAGAACGAGTAGTGATTAACTCTCGACTTGCTGTGTTTTTTTGCGGTCATTTTTAACATTTCGAATGGATGTCTTAATAATTTTGAACATATTACTTTCTGAATAGATTAAAACATTAGATCGATAGAGTAGCAGTGAAATAAAGGTCACCAATACCGTAAAGGCAACCATCACTAGCATGGAAATACCGACCTCAACATTTGATACCGTCTCTGCTGCAATTCGGAAGGGCATAATAAATGGTGAAAAGAATGGAATATGTGAGCCAATCTTAATAATAGGATTTGTTGTACTCGCAAAGGCAAACATCCCACCATAAAAGCCTGCTAAAGCAATAAAAATAATCGGTGTAACAGCTTTAGACACATCTTCAATCTTGGTTACCATTGACCCTAAGAAGGCTGCTATTACAGCAAAAAGGACAATGCCGGCAACAAAGTAGAATAAAGCAACGCCCACCATGCCACTCAATAGATTGACAATATCCAAGTCGCTTGGAATCAGATTTTGAACAAAATCAAATTGAAGGGCAACTGCAAAAACAAGCCCATAAAAAGCAATTTGGGTTAAACAAATCAGAAAAATAGCAGTCAACTTACCAAAAAAGTGGGTGGTTGACGACACACTAGAAAGAACGATTTCCATAATGCGGGTGCCTTTTTCAGATGCAATTTCTTCTGCGATAATACTAGAATAGGTCATGATAAACATGAAAATAGCAATACAGATAAAGTAGGCAGCGCCGGTCTTAATGGCTTCATCAATATTATCATTTTCAATAATGTTGCCGTCATCAACTGCTACTGTTGAGCTGTTAATCGTAGGCGGTGTGTTTAAAGCCATCATATCATCAGAAGAAAGGCCCAATGCCTGTGATTGTAAGTCAAGCTGAACAGCAGCTAGAAGGGACGTGATATAGTTAAGGTCAACTGAATCAAGCCCTGAAACTTCAACAAAATCTGCTGTGATATGGTTGTTATCCGTGTTGACTGACAAATAAGCATCAATTATTTCGGATTCAACTGCTGTACGAGCATCTTCCAATGTTGACAAGCTCTCATCCACTACAAATTGCTCTTCTTCGGCCTGAAACAATTGCTGAATTTCTTGAGAATCACTGATAACAGCGATAGTAGGTACCGAATCGAAACTATTACCAATAAAGTAAATAATGGCTGCGATAATCCCAATCATAATAATCGGACTGAGCATCATTGTAATAAAGCCAACTGATTTTACATTCTTTTTATAAACTTGACCAACAATAATCCAAAACTTATTCATCCTGTTCACCTGCTTTCATACGGAAAATTTCATCAAGTGTTGGTGGCTGTTGGCTAAAAGTAGCAATATAGCCGTTTTTAGTGACCTCTTTGAAAATTTCTCGTCCATAAGCTGGGACCTCTAAATCAATAACTTTAAAGCCATCAGAATTTTCACTAATACGCTTCACACCTGGCATGGCTTGTAGAATATTAGTTGGAATCGGTGTATCTAAAAAGAGTTTTGTTCGTCCAAATTGCTCCCTAATATCTGAAACCGTTCCTTGTAAAACTTGCTTGCCGTTGCGAAGCATGATGAGGTGGTCACAAATTTCTTCTACATTATTCATATCATGGCTGGAGAAAATGACACAAGAGCCATTTTTTCTTAGCTCTTTGATACCTTCTTCTAATAAAGAAGCATTAACAGGATCTAATCCGCTAAACGGTTCATCTAAAATAACCAATTTCGGTTGATGGAGTAAAGTTGCAATGAGTTGCACCTTTTGTTGATTTCCTTTCGAAAGAGTTTTGACCTTATCTGATTTTTTTCCTTTAACTTGAAATTTATCCATCCAATAATCGATTTGTGGCTTCACTTCTTTTTTTGATTTTCCGCGAAGCTGAGCGAAATAAATTAATTGCTCTTCAATTGAAACTTTTGGATACAAGCCACGTTCTTCGGGCAAGTAGCCTACGATATTGTATTCATTTTTTGTCAATGGCTTACCATTCCATAAGACTTGCCCATTATCAGGCGATAAAAAATCGAGAATGAGGCGAAAAGTGGTCGTTTTACCAGCACCATTTTGGCCAATCATCCCCATAATTTCGCCGTCTTCAATGGTGAAACTAACATCGTCAACTGCTTGTAACTTCCCAAAAGACTTTGAAAGGTTTTTCACTTCTAACATCTTTATTTTCCTCCAAATCATTAGAAATTCTTAAGATAAGTCTAACATACTAACGTAGTGCGATGAAATAAAATGTCGAAAATGTTCGAGATAACACAAATCTTTACAATGATTTAACGACTTTGTGGTATGATTTATGAAATAAAAGCTTTTCAGATATAAATGAAGAAATAATTAAAAAAGCTAAAAAGGAGGTAGCTAATGAAACATGTTCCTAACATATTAACGTTTATTCGTTTACTTCTAATTCCGGTTTATTTTATGGTGTTTTATTCAGAAGCTGAACATGCTCTGTTACTGGCACTAGCTATTTTTGTAGTGGCGAGTATTACTGATGTGCTCGATGGTTTTCTAGCTCGGAAATATCAGGTCGTTTCGAAGTTTGGAACGGTGGCGGATCCCTTTGCAGATAAGATGATGCAAGTTTCTGTTCTCTATTCCTTATCAGATATTAGCATGTTAGAAAAATGGTTTTTCTGGATTATTTTAGTGAAAGAGCTTTGTCAAATTTTATTAGGTATTATTATGGTCAGCATGAAACCCAAGATGATTATGTCTGCCAACATTTTCGGAAAAATAACAACGGTATTGGTCTTCGTTACCATCATTTTTGCCGTTTTAAGCTTGCCGGGCGCAACGATTATTCAATTTATAACAGCTGTTTTAGCTATTATTACCTTTACCCAATACGCCTATCATTTTTTAATGGGCTTAAAAGAGCGCAAGCTGGCTAATAAATAAGCCATTTTTAGGAGTGATGATATGGCTAAGAAAAAAGCCAAAACCAATGCTATTCGTATCGTTGAACAAAAAAAGATTGCCTATACGGAACATGAGTACCCCTGGCAAGACGAGCATGTCTCAGGTAAAGAGGTAGCAGAGATTCTAAATGTTGATACTGCGCGTATTTTTAAAACACTTGTAGCAGTGGGCAATAAGACTGGGCCCTTAGTTGCAGTTATGCCGAGTCATACAGAACTGGATTTAAAGAAAATCGCTAAGGTAAGCGGCAATAAAAAAGTAGAGATGCTGCATGTCCATGATTTAGAAGAACTAACGGGCTATATCCGAGGTGGCTGTTCACCAGTTGGGATGAAGAAACTATTGCCAACATATATTGATCAATCCGCCTTAAATTATGAAACAATTACTGTGTCGGCCGGTAGAAGAGGGCTGCAAATGGAACTTTCTCCAACAGATTTAGGTTCATTAGTCAGAGCAACATTTGACTCTATTCATACAAACTAAAACAGAGGTGAATCTTAACGATTCACCTCTGTTTATTTTTTAAACGAGTTCAGGATATGCCTTTAATATGTACTGATGAATGCGTTCAACGGCTTCTTGAAGCACCTCTTCAGATTGGGCAAAGGAGATGCGGAGATAGCCTTCTCCCATAGAACCAAAAGCCGAACCAGGTGTCATGGCAACATGGGTTTCTTGTAATAATTCCATTGCGAAGTCTTGTGACGATTTTCCAAAAGCTTGAATATTTGGAAAAGCATAGAATGCACCTTCTGTTTTTAAACAATGGAAACCAGGGATAGCATTTAAACCATCCACAATCACATGACGTCTGCGGTCATAGGCCATTAAATAGTCCTTAACAATAGCTTGATCGGAGTTTAATGCTTCAACAGCAGCATCCTGAATAAAAGGCGGCACACAAAAGCCAATACCCTCTCTAAATTCAGCCATCCGTTCAATAGCAGCTTCATTGCCGACCACATAACCGACACGCCAACCCGTCATGGCATACGTTTTTGAAAAACTATTGACGATAAAGTGACGGTCTTTGGCAGCAGGAATTTGGAATAAGCTAAAGTGTTCCTTACCATCGTACATGATACTTTCATAAACTTCATCAGACAAAATCGTAATTTGATGGTTATCAGCAACGGCCACAATAGCTTCCATCTCAGCTTGATCTAAAATAGAGCCCATCGGATTGTTTGGCGAATTAATAATTAGTAGCTTTGTTCGATCCGTAATGGCAGCTTCAATATCTTTTGCTTGAATTTTAAACTGATTTTCTTCATAAACAGGCACTTCGACAACCTTTGCGCCTAATCCCATAATTTGGCCTAAGTAGTTCGGATAGTGGGGATTAGCAATCAATACCTCGTCACCCGGATTTAAAACAGACATCATAACGAGCAAGATGCCCTCCGTTGCACCAAAGGAAGCCATGACCTCATCTTTTGAAAAAGCAAAGCCAGTCATCTCCGAATATTTTTTTGAAACGGCGACCTGAAAGGTATCTTCCCCAACATTGTCCCCGTAATGTGTCCGATTTTGTTCGATTGCTTCTATACCTGTCTTTTTGATAAAATCAGGTGTTTCAAAATTAGGTTCTCCCATTGTCAACATAATCGTGTCGTCAAACTGACGCGCCAGCTTCGCCATCTTGCGAATACTAGAAGCTGGATAATGTTTGGAAAGGTTTGACCAATGATACATGCTTACATCTCCTTGTTTCAACTAACGTATTTCTTCTGATTTTATCAGATATTTCAAAGAAAATGAAAAAAACTTTTACTATTTTTTAATAAAAGGCTTGTACTAATGTTTGAAAACGATTAAACTGTAGAAAGACTAAGAAAAGGAGGGTTTACAATGATTGTTATTACTATGAATTTACAACAAATCAAATATTTATTAACCTCCTTCCACGAAGACATTTAATGGGCGTACTATAAGCTAAACGAATTAGTAGGCGCAATCTGTTTAAGGACGGATTGCGCTTTTTTGCGTCCAATTTTAAGTCTTGTTTCATGGAAGGTAGAAATGAGGGAAGTTCAAGTTATGTTTAATGTGATGTTTAAGTTAAAAGATTTTTTTAAAGAAAATCGATTCGATTACGTGGTGTCATTACTAACCATGATCGGCAGTAACGGATTCAGTGTCTTCATTCCTTATATTATCGGGCAACTTATTGATGCCATTATTAAAGATGAACTCACAGGGTCTGCCCTACGTTTGTTTGGGCTATTATTTTTAATTAGTTTAATTGGTGCTTATATTTTAGAATTTATCTGGTCCTATTATTTATTTACAGGCGCTGCTAAACTCCAAGCACAAATGCGATCAAAATTAATGAACCACTTTTTAAAAATGAGAGCGAGCTTTTATGAAAAATTCCGTACTGGTGACTTAATGGCTCGTGCAACGCAAGATGTCCGGTCGATTGCTGATACGGCAGGTTATGGCATGATGGTATTAATGAATGCGACTTTATTTTTAGCAGTCATCGTTCTTATGATGGGCTTGTCTGTCTCATGGAAGCTAACATTTTTCAGTTTATTACCATTAACGATCCTAGCTTACTTATTTGGCAAGTTAGGGAACATTGTTGAGAAACGTTACACAGCAGCTCAAGATGCCTTTTCGTCATTGAATAATGATGTGCTAGAAGTGGTGGATGGTATCCGCGTGATTAGAGCTTACGTGAAAGAGGACGACTATGTCGAAAAATTCCGCCAGCAAACGGAAAGTATGCTAGCCAAGAATAATCGCGTTGCCGATGCCAATGCTTTATTCTCACCGCTCACAAAAGTGACCCTGTCAGTGAGCAACTTGATTTCGTTTGGTTATGGGGCTTACCTAGTCTCCAAAGGACAGCTATCAGTTGGTGACATTGTTGCCTTCCAAATGTATTTAGGAATGATTGTTTGGCCGATTATGTCAATTGGTGAATTGACTAACGTTCTTCGTCAAGGTAGTGCGTCGATGGAACGGGTTGAGACCGTTCTTTCAGCAAACGACAGTATGGAAGCTGATGGGAGTAAGGTTATTGAAACAGTGGATGATATTACTGTTCACGGTTTATCATTTAAGTACCCATCTAGCCAAGATGTGAATTTAGACCAGATTGACGTGGTTATTCCGAAAGGGAAAACATTAGGAATTGTGGGGAAAACAGGTGCCGGCAAGACGACCTTTATTCGCCAATTATTGCGCCAATACCCACTAGGTAGCGGTGATTTAATGGTAGGAACAGAACCGATTTTAGCTTATAAAGGTAAGACTGTTCAAAATCTAATTGGTTATGTGCCGCAAGACCATATTCTTTTCTCTAAGAGTGTTAGGGATAATATCGCCTTTGGGAAAGGGAGTGCCACAGATGATGAAATTATGGCAAGCATCCGAATTGCATCATTTGAGGACGATCTCAAGAAAATGGCTGAAGGGCTAGACACCATGATTGGTGAAAAAGGGGTCTCTATTTCAGGGGGCCAAAAACAACGGATTTCGATTGCTAGAGCCTTAATTAAAGATCCTGAAATTTTAATTTTAGATGATTCTTTATCGGCAGTGGATGCGAAAACCGAACAAAAAATTGTAGAAAATATCAAACAGCTTAGAAGTGGGAAAACGACTATTATTTCTACCCACCGACTTTCAGCGGTTAAACAAGCCGATGAAATTATCGTTATGGAAGATGGAAAAATTATTGAGCGCGGCAGCCACGACGCCTTAATTAGTAGAAAAGGATGGTACTACACCCAGTATCTTCGCCAAGAGTTAAAGGCAGGTGCTGATGAATGAAAACAGTCAAACGACTATTATCTTATATGAAATATGATAAAGGCAAATTTGTCATAGGATTTACATTACTAATCACAGCAGTGATTACCGATTTATATGCGCCCATTGTGGCACAACAATTGATTGATGATGTGATTACACCCTCAGCTGCATCGGGACAATTGCTAACCGACTTGTTAGTGAGATTGCTCGGCTTGTATGCTCTATTAATTGGTGTAACGGCTCTGTTACGCTATCTGAGTTTCTTAATCCTTACAAAGACTGCTAACAAAATTATTAAAATTATTCGTGATCAAGCTTATCGTCATCTTCAAAAACTACCGATCCGCTACTTTGATAATTTACCAGCTGGTAAGGTGGTGTCACAAATTACAAACGACACCGAAGTCTTACGCCAGCAGTTTTATGTGGTGACCATCAGCAATGTCATGCTAAATGTGATTTATGTGATTGGGACCTACATTGCCATTACCCGTTTGCATGTCGGACTAGGCTTATCCTTACTTGTTTTATTGCCACTGATGTATATTTGGCATAAATATTACAGTAAATATGCCGGCCGGTTTAGCCGTAAAGAACGGGAATTGAATAGTGATATCAACGGTAAAATCAATGAATCAGTCCAAGGTATGTCGATTATTCAAGCTTTTCAGCAGGAAGAGAAAGTTTCTGAAGAATTTAATACGATTAATCAAGCTTGGTTTGAAGTTGAACGGAAATACGTGCTATTAGATTCAGCTGCACAATTCACACTAGGCGGTCTGTTGCGTCACGTGACGCTCATGTTCGTTATGTTATTTTTTGGTAGCCAGTATTTAGATGGTATTTTAGGGATTTCGATCGGGACGCTCTATGTGTTCGGTGACTATGTGACACGTTTATATGATCCTATTCAAGGTATTATCCAACAGATGTCATTTGTTCAACAAGCCATCGCAGCCGGTGAACGTGTCTTTACCTTAGTCGATACACCTGCTGAAGAGGATGCGAGTGGTAAATTAGATTTGACAGTAGGGAAAGTTGAATTTGATCAAGTGAGTTTTGGTTACAAAGAAGAGACCAAGGTTTTGAAGGATATTAGCTTTACAGCAAACTCAGGAGAAACGGTTGCGCTTGTCGGCCATACGGGTTCAGGTAAGAGTTCCATTATGAATCTTTTATTCCGCTTCTATGATCCAGATCAAGGTGAAATTCGAATTGATGGACAAAATACCAAATTGGCTTCGCGTAAAAGTGTCCGCCAAGGGATGGGGATTGTCTTGCAAGATCCCTTTCTTTTTACAGGAACCATTGAATCCAATATTACGCTAGAAAATCCAACGATTACCAAAGAAATGGCCCACAGTGCTTTGGAAAAAGTAGGCGGCGACCAAATGTTGCTTCACTTTGAAAAAGGCTTAGATGAGCTAGTCGTTGAAAAAGGGAGTACCTTGAGTTCTGGTCAAAGACAATTAATTTCATTTGCTAGAGCCTTAGCTTATAATCCTAAAATTTTAATTTTGGACGAGGCGACATCTAGTATCGATACAGAGACAGAAGAAATCATCCAACATGCGATGGATGTTTTAAAAGAAGGGCGAACAACCTTTATCATCGCCCACCGTTTATCTACTATCCAGCACGCTGATCAAATTCTTGTCTTAGACAATGGTGAAATTGTTGAAAGAGGGAATCATCAAGAGTTGCTTTTATTAGACGGTAAGTACGCAGAGATGTATCGTATGCAGAAGAAAAGTATTGCTGAAGCGATGTAAAAAGAGACGTAGAGCCATTTGACTCTACGTCTCTTTTTTATTGAACAGGTCGTATATTATAACAATATGGTTCTGATTAAATATTTTACAAAATAAAGATGTAAACGCTTTTATATAGTGGGGTAACAGTCTATAATAGAGATAGTTAGCAATAAAAAGAGCCATACTTTTCTCTTCAAATACAGACAATTAAAAATCTTTTTTGCAAAAATGAAATAATGCTTGCTATACTAGACCCAATAAAATAAAAAGCAATTTAGTGCTAACTAAAAAAACGAGGGAAAATAAAATGGCTACAAAATCAGATCAACCAGTAACATCTAAAGTGCAGTCAATTGATAGAGCAGTCTTTATTTTAGAGACACTAGCAGACGCTAATAGTCTAGGATTAGGCGAGCTAAGTGAAAAAGTTGGACTGCATAAGGCAACGACTCATCGCATTGTCCAATCGCTTATTGAGAATGGCCTTATTGAACAAGTGGAAGAAAATAAACAGTACCGTGTGTCACTGAGAATGTTTGAATTGGGCAATAAGCGTGTTCAAAATATTGATTTTATTAATGTCGCTAAAAGTAACATTCGTCAGCTTTCTGAAGAAATTAACCAGACCGTTCATCTTGTTATCGAAGATAACGATGAAATCCTTTACATCGACAAGTATGGCGATCACCACGAATCGAAAATGCGCTCTAAGATTGGCCTTAAAGCGCCGCTTTATTGTACGGCAGTTGGGAAAGCGATGTTGGCTAAACGGTCCGACAATGAAATTCTATTGTACTGGAGCGATTTAGAAACGGAACAAAAAACAGAGCACACACTAACAAACATTGAACAATTTATGGCAGAAATTGAAAAAGTAAGAGAGGAGGGCTACGCAGTCGATGATGAGGAGTTTGAATATGGCGTTTTCTGCGTTGGATCAATCTTTTCAAGCTACAAAGAATCCGTTGCAGGTGCCTTAAGTATCTCGCTGCCAATTAAAGAAAAACCAAATAAAGAACACTATGTTGCGAAGATTCGTGAGTGTGCGGAAAGGATTTCACAGTTGCTTGGTGGAACTTTGGATTATTAGTGATTAACCGTTGACATAAATTTTAATTCAATTTATAATTAAATCGTTATGTGATACTGCGTTTCACAATGCGAAACAAAAAAAGAAATTGGAGGAAATATAATGAGCGTCAAAAGAGACACTTTAAATCAATTACAAGAAAACTTTTTATTTGCAGTCGTTCGTGGGGCAACTCAAGAAGAAGGCTACGAAGTTTCTAAAGCTGTATACAAAGGCGGCATCAAAAATATTGAAGTAACCTTCTCAACACCAAATGCTGAACAAGTTATGCGTCAGTTAGCTGATGAATTTGCTGGAACAGACATGGTTGTTGGTGCTGGAACAGTACTTGATGATGTTGCTGCTCGTATTGCAATCCTAAACGGTGCGAAATTCATCGTAAGCCCATCATACAGCGAAAAAATTGCGAAAATGTGTAACTTATACACTGTTCCTTACCTACCGGGTTGTGGCTCAATTACAGAAGTAACAATGGCTCTTGAATCTGGTTGTGAAGTTGTTAAATTGTTCCCAGGTGGTTTATTAGGCCCAGGATTTATTAAAGACTTACACGGTCCGATTCCATGGGTTGAAGCAATGCCTTCAGGTGGCGTTTCATTAGATAACATGGACAAATGGATTGCTAACGGCGCTTGGGCTGTTGGTGTCGGAAGTGCCTTGACAAAAGACTTAAAAACTGGCGGTTACGAAGCTGTTGAAGCAGCATCAAAAGAATTTGCTGATAAATTAGCAACAATCTTAGCTGACAAATAAGCAACCACTGTTTGAATTTTATTTGAGAAAGAGGGGACTTACCGGATGTCATTTATCCATGATAATTTTATGCTCCAAACAGAGACAGCTCAGCGTCTCTATCATGACTTTTCCAAAGATATGCCAATCTTTGATTACCACTGTCATCTATCACCACAACAAATCGCTGAAGACCATCAATTCAAGAATGTAACGGAATTATGGTTAGGTGGCGACCATTACAAATGGCGTGGGATGCGTGCAATGGGAATCGACGAACGATTGATTACAGGCGACGCTTCTGATGAAGAGAAATTTGAAGCATGGGCTTACGCTTGTGAAAACGCAGTAGGGAACCCGTTATTCCATTGGTCTGCATTGGAATTAAAACGCTATTTCCACATTGATGAATTACTAACCAGCAAAAACTGGAAAGAAATTTATGATAAATGTAATCAAGTTATTGAAGAAGAACAGTTAACAGCACGTAAACTGATTAAAAACTCAAACGTTACATTTGTATGTACAACAGATAATCCAACAGATGATCTTGCTTGGCACAAACAAATTGCTGAAGACGAGAGTTTTGATGTCGCTGTTTTGCCAGGATTCCGTCCTGACGAAGCATTTGCTATTCAAGATGCTGCTAAATTCACACGTTTCCTAGGAAACATGAAGCAAGTTACTGGCAATGATATGGATAGCTTTACTAGTCTACTAGCTGGCCTTGAAGAACGTATTCAATATTTCGCTGATCATGGCTCAAACATTTCTGACCATGGTTTAACAACCATTCATTATGTTGAAGCAAGTGATGAAGAGATTGAAGCAATCTTCCAAAAAGCTGCTAATGGTGAAACTGTTTCTAATGAAGAATATGCAAAATACCAAACAAAATTATTCGTTGAATTAGGTAAAATCTACCACGCTAAGAAATTCGTGATGCAGTTGCACTTCGGCGCAATTCGTAATAACAACAGACGTATTTTCAACAAGCTTGGACCAGATGCAGGTGTTGATTCAATTACAGACCAACCAAATGTGAGTTATGCTTTAAATAACTTAATGGGTGCGATGGATGAAAATAACCAACTACCTAAATTTATTATTTACCCATTAGATCCAACTTACTTTGACTTAGCAGGTACTGCAGCAGCTAACTTCCAAATGAATTCAGAAGGAATTAGAAGTAAAGTACAACTTGGTTCAGGTTGGTGGTTCAACGATACAAAATACGGTATGTTGAAACAATTGAAATCTTTATCTGAAGCAGGTCTACTAATGAACTTTGTAGGTATGCTAACAGATTCAAGAAGTTTTGTTTCTTACACACGTCACGAATACTTCCGTCGTCTACTATGTGACTTTATCGGTGACTTAGTTGAACGCGGTGAAATTCCAAATGACGATGCACTGTTAGAAAAATTAATTAAGAATATTAGTTACAACAATGCAGTTGAATACTTTGAATTTAAAAAATAAAAAATAGAGAATAAGGAAGTGTTTCAATATGGAAATGTCATTCAGATGGTACGGTCATGATGATCCAGTTACTTTAGCAAATATTCGTCAAATTCCTGGTATGAAAGGAATTGTTACAGCAATTTACGATATTCCAGTTGGAGAAGTTTGGCCACTAGAACGCATCAAAAAATTACAAGCTGACGTAGAAGAACATGGCATGTACATTAACGTTATCGAGTCTGTTCCAGTTCACGAATCAATCAAAATCGGTCGTCCAGATCGTGATAAATATATCGCAGCATACAAAGAAACACTAAAAAACTTAGGTGAAGCTGGAATCCCAGTTGTATGTTACAACTTTATGCCAATCTTTGACTGGACTCGTTCAAACCTAGCTTACGAATTACCAGATGGTTCTAACGCTTTAATCTTCGACGAAGAAGAAGTAAACAAAATGGACCCACGTACATTATCACTTCCAGGTTGGGATGAGAGCTACACACCAGAAAGCATGAACGCATTGATGGATGAGTACAAAGAAGTTGATGAAGAAAAACTATGGGAAAACCTAGAATACTTCATCAAAGAAATCATGCCAGTTGCTGAAAAAGCAGGCGTGAAAATGGCGATTCACCCAGATGATCCTCCATATTCAATCTTTGGTTTACCACGTATCATCACAGGTGGCGAAGCATTAAACCGTTTCATCAACTTGTATGATTCAGAATATAACGGTGTAACATTATGTGTTGGTTCTTACGCATCAGATCCTAAGAACGATACAATCGCAATTCTAAAAGACATGTTAGCTAAAAAACGTGTTAACTTTATGCATGCACGTAACATCAAACTTGTTGGTGGACGTTCATTCGAAGAATCAGCTCACCTTTCAGAAATGGGTTCAATCGACATGTACGAAGTTGTTAAAGCATGTGTTGAAGCTGGATTCGAAGGCGCAATCCGTCCTGACCATGGTCGTATGATCTGGGGCGAAACAGGAAAACCAGGTTACGGTTTATATGACCGCGCATTAGGTGCAACTTACCTAAACGGTTTAGAAGAAGCAGTTAAGAAAAACCTAGCAGCTCAAAACAAATAATTTCATGAAGTTCTCACGCCCCCTCTATTAAAGAAGGGGCGCGGGATTTCTATCACTTAAATTAAAAGGAAGAGGTTCATTATTATGACAAATCCATTCTTACATGACTTTACTGATAAAGTTGTTGCAGTTACAGGTGCTGGTGGCGTTCTATGTTCAGATTTCGCAAAAGCATTCGCAAAAGCAGGTGCTAAAGTTGCATTACTAGACTTAAACGAAGAAGCTGCACAAGGCTACGCAGATGAAATCGTTGCAGCAGGTGGGGTAGCGAAAGCATACAAATGTAACGTTTTAGATAAAGAATCAATCGAAGCTGCTAAAGCTGGTATTGACGCTGACCTAGGAACTGTTGATATCTTAGTTAACGGTGCTGGCGGTAACAATGCGCGTGCTACAACAGATAACGAATTCCATGAAGCAAACATGCCAGAAGGAACTAAATCATTCTTTGATTTAGATCAAAGCGGCGTTGAATTTGTATTTAACTTAAACTTCTTAGGTACTTTGTTACCAACTCAAGTTTTTGCTAAAGACATGGTTGGTCGCGATGGAGCAAACATCATCAACATTTCAAGTATGAATGCTTTCACGCCATTAACTAAAATTCCTGCATACTCAGGAGCTAAATCTGCTATCTCTAACTTTACACAATGGTTAGCAGTTCATTTCTCTAAAGCAGGTATCCGTTGTAATGCTATTGCACCAGGATTCTTAGTATCAAACCAAAACCGCGACTTGCTATTCGAATCTGATCACGAAACATTAAAACCTCGTGGACAAAAAATCATCAACAATACGCCAATGGGTCGCTTCGGTGAATCAGAAGAATTATTAGGCGGACTAATGTTCCTAGCAGACGATAAAGCAGCAAGCTTTGTTAACGGTGTTGTATTACCAATCGACGGCGGATTCTCTGCATACTCAGGTGTGTAATTCAATTTCATATTGCTTAATTAGTTTATAACGAAAGGGGCCAGGTAGATCTAACTTCATAGGATGAAGGAAATCTATCTTGCCCCTTATTATTATGTAAAACGTTTTCGGTAAATCAAGGAGGAAACCCTAATGACAGAAAGATTTTTAACTTTTGAAAAACAAAATGACTTTTTAGTTTGTGTCGACTCAGATGGTTGTGCAATGGACACAATGGATGTCAAACATGAACGTTTCTTTGGACCATTCTCAGCAGATGTTTATGGTATTAAAGATCGCGAAACATATTTAGAAGATTGGAACCGCATTAACCTATTCTCAAGTACACGTGGCGTTAACCGTTTCAAAGCACTTGTGATGGCTTTAGTAAACGCACAAGAACGTGGCGAAGATGTTGGTGATATTACAGCATTAAGAGAATGGGCTGAAACAGCAAGTTCATTATCAAATGATGCGATTGTAGAAATTTTAGCAACTAACCCATCTGATGACTTTGAAAAAGCATTTGACTGGAGTAAACGTGTGAATCACGCAATTGAAACAGAATTAGTTGGCGAAGACCGCCCATTCGATGGTGCTAAAGAAGGATTGGAACATATCACAAAACTTGCTGACGTTGCTATCGTAAGTTCTGCAAACCGTGAAGCAGTTGAAAGTGAATGGGAGCGTCATGGTCTATTAGACTCAGTAGATGCCTTCTATGCACAAGACCGTGGTAGCAAAGCTGAAGCAATCGCAGATTTATTAACAAAAGGCTACGATGAAAAACACGTTTTAATGGTTGGGGATGCACCTGGCGATGAAGCAGCTGCAGATAAAAATAACGTTTCTTATTTCCCAATTCTATTTGGACAAGAAAAAGCATCATGGGATCGTTTAGTGAACGAAGCACTACCTAAATTCCTAAATGGTGAATTCACACAAGAATACCAAGATAGCTTGAAAAAAGAATTCCACGAATTATTAAGCAAATACGACTAATTTTATAATAAAGGAGTGTTTCAAGTGGCTAAGCTAGTAGACTTAACAAAAAAACCTTATAACCTTTCTGCTGATCAAATTAATTGGGTAGAAGATATTATTTCAAACATGACTGATGAAGAAAAAGTTGGTCAATTGTTTGTTAACTTATTCTTCCCTGGTAAAGATGAATACAGCGGTAACGCATTAACTAATGAACAAATTGTTCAAAAATATCATATCGGTGGTGCACGTTACAAAGGGCAAGATTCAGAACAAGTACAACATTTATTAAATGAATTACAAAGCTATAGTAAAGTTCCTCTATTAGTTGCGGCTAACTGTGATGCTGGTGGTAATGGTGCAACAAATGACGGAACATACATTGCTTCTGGTGCACAAGCTGAGGCAGCTGGAGATCCATCTGTTGCTTATAATGCTGGTTATGTATCAGGTGTTGAAGCGACAGCGTTAGGTGTTAACACTAACTTTGACCCATGTGTGGATATTTTACAAAACTGGCGTAATACAATCGTTAATACACGTGCTTACGGTACAAACGCTGATTCAGTTATCAAGTATACCAATGCTTACTTGGAAGGCTTAACTCAAAGTGAAATTATCCAGTGTATCAAACACTGGCCAGGAGATGGAACAGAAGAGCGCGACCAACATTTAGTGTTAGGCGTGAATGAACTGTCTGTTGACGAATGGGAAGACTCATTTGGTCGTGTTTACCGTAATCATATCGACAATGGCGTTGAAATGATTATGGCAGGACACATTGCACTACCAGAATATCAAAAAATATTAGATCCAAGCTTGGAAGATAAAGATATTCTGCCTGCTACACTAGCGCCAGAATTAATCCAAGACTTATTGAAAACAAAATTAGACTTCAACGGTATGGTTATTACTGATGCTGCTCATATGTTGGGTATGACATCTGCTATGCGCCGTGAAGACTATGTTCCACAATCGATTGCAGCTGGTTGTGACATGTTCTTATTCTTCAATGACATTGAAGAAGACTACATGTTTATGATGAATGGCTACAAAAATGGTGTGATTACGGAAGAACGTATGACAGATGCTTTGCGTCGTATTCTTGGACTAAAAGCAAAACTAAACCTTCATGTTAAAAAAGCAGAAGGAACATTGTTGAAAGATAAATCTGAATTAGACGTCATCGGTTGTGACAAGCATTTGGAAATGCGTGCTGACGCAGCTGATAAAGGTATTACATTGGTAAAAGATACACAACAAAACCTACCAATTAGCCCAGAAACTCACCGTCGTATCCAACTTTATTATCTAGAAGGTGAGAAGAATGCCGTTAACGCTACTTCTGACCAAGACAATACGTTGAATTTTATTGTTGAAGAATTAGAGCGCCGTGGCTACGAAGTGACTGTTAACGATGGTAACACACGTGTGAAAGGGAAAACCCTAGAATACCGTGAAAATGTTGATTTAGCGTTAACCATTTCTAATGTAGCTGGTTATGGTGCACAAAATAACTACCGTATCCAATGGAAGACAGCCATGTCGAATGAAGTGCCTTGGTATGTGTGGGAAGTACCGACTGTTTTTGCGTCGTTAAACTTTACGACTCACTTACACGATGCAACAATGGTGAAAACTTATATTAATGCCTACAATGATAACGAAGAAAATATCCGCCAATTATTTGATAAGTTGGAAGGTAAATCTGAATTTAAAGGCACACCAAATGAAAATGTTTGGGCCAACAAATGGCAAGCTAAACTGTAGAGTAACGATTAGTTTCAGTGCGAGTAGAATTGTTCTCCTCGCCTTTTTTGAATAAGTGATAAGGAGGACAGCTTTTGGATAATCTAATCTCTGCAGTCAGACTTCTTGGGCCGAGGGATAATAGTGAAGAGGCGCGAATGAATAGAGAAATGTTTGATAGCTTTCGTGTCATTAAGAGGGGAACAACGGACAGTCATGAACCAGAATATGAAGCTGATTATATTGACTTCCATACCCATGATTACTACGAATTCGTTCTACTACATGGTGGACAGTGTCGTTTTTTAGTAGGAGACACTTTCCATGACCTGAAACCTCGAACCTTACTCATGTTTGATGGAAATATGATTCACAAAGCCTACCCTTATGGTGATATTAATAGCTATGAGCGGAGCTTACTTCATTTCAGAAAAGATTGGTTGAAGCCTCTTTTAAATGGTCTTGAAATTGAAGGACTGCTGGATACCTTTGAAATCAATAAAAATGGCTTTGCTATGCAACTTGGAATGAAGGAAGAAGCGGTTGTTGAAAATTTTATTGCTCAAATTGATGCCATTTGGTGTAATTATTCGAAAGAACTAACAGACCTAGAGGATGTGCAACTACGACTATTAACAACTCAATTTCTGATTTATTTGAATCAATTAGAGATGCCTCATACTCATGAGGGGACGGAAAATCGACAATTAAGTGAAAAAGAGCAATTAGTTGAAAAAATTTCAACCTATCTGTTTGCTAATTATCAAGAAGAAATCACAATTGAAGATATTGCCTATGAAATTGGTCTGACCAGATCATATATGTCTCATTTATTTAAAGAAATCACCGGCTATACCATTATGAATTACTTGATGTCTTATCGCTTATCGCAAGCGCGACGGTTGCTCGTACAAGAACCTAAACAGTCAATTAAACATATTGCTAATAGCTGTGGCTTTATGAGTGAAGCACACTTTAGTCGCTTTTTTAAACAAAAAATAGGTATGACACCGAGTCATTACCGTAAAAATAATCAATTAGAAGACGAGTAAGAGAAGACCGGTTATGTGAACCGGTCTTTTTAGATTGCGTACTCTCAGTCAATTTTGGGAATTTGTAAGCAATGAGGGTCATTGTAATTATGAAAAGGATTACGTTATACTATTAACAGTTATTGCAATGGAAATTGCATAGAAGAATCACGTTTATGAAAGCGATGTTATTTGAGAGACTGGTAGAAAGAGTGTGATTGAAAATGCTGAGAGTAGCGATTATTGGATTGGGAACTGTCTCGACAGTTCACTATAATGGCATTAAAACAAGTAAAAATGGTCAATTAGTTGCAGTCTGTGATATCGACGAAACGCGTCAGTTTGTTTATGAGGATGTCCCTTTTTACAATGATGTTGAAAAAATGTTAGAACAAGAAGACATTGATGTGGCTCATATTTGCTTGCCTCATTATCTTCACCATGAGGTATCGAAAATTTGTTTAGAGAATGGTGTTCATGTATTCCAAGAGAAGCCATTATCGATTGACTATCAAGAAGGTGCTAAAACAAAAGAACTCGCTGAGACTCATAAGGCTAAAATTGGGATCTGTTTCCAAAACCGTTATAACGATAGCGTTATCGAATTGAAACGTATTTTAAAGGAAGAAGATACATCGTGGATTACGGCCATAAAAGGATTGGTAGCTTGGAATCGTCCAGAAGTTTATTACCGCGCCCAACCTTGGCGAGGGAAATGGGCAGAAGCAGGTGCAGGGACCATTATCAATCAAGCCATCCATACCTTGGATTTGATTCAATGGTTTGGTGGGGACTTGCGTTTTTGTAAAGCTAGCCTGTCTAATATTACGAATATGGCGATTGAAGTGGAAGATACAGCAGTTGCGAACTTTACCTTTGATAATGGGACGACGGCCTTTTATATGTCGACCAATGCCTATGCCATTAATTCAAGTGTTGAATTAGAAGTGGTTACTCAAAAGGCAACTTATGTTATTAAAGAGAATAAGTTATTCAAGTTTGATAAAGATGGTAATGTAACAAAATTGGCAGAAGACGAAAAAGTTCAAGGCACAAAATTCTACTATGGTGCTAGCCATGCAACAGCGATTCAGCGTTTCTATGATGCAGTTGAAAATGATACAGATGATTATATTTCTGTTGCAGATGCTTTGCCGTCAATGCTAATGATTGATGCTATGAAGCAATCGTCACAATCAAACCAATCACTCGATGTTTCAGAGATTATTAATCACTAATTAATTGGAGGAAGATATAAATGGCAGCAAAAGACGGTATGAATTATGCACCGAAAGGGAAAATCAATAAAGTAGTTGAAGCAGGAGAATTTATTGTTGCTGTAACAGCATTGGATCACGGTCATATTAATGGCATGACCAATGGCTTGTTGGAAGCTGGTGCAACCATTAAGTATGTCTATGATCCAGATCCAGAAAAACTAGCGAACTACCAAGAATCATTCCCAGATATTCCAGCAGCAGAATCATTAGAACAAATTCTAGAAGATCCAGAAGTGCAATTAGTTGCGGCTGCAGCTGTTCCTAATCTACGTAGCGCATTAGGAAATCAAGTTCTTCGTGCAGGAAAAGATTACTTTACGGATAAAACAGGCTTCACTACCTTAGAACAATTAGAAGAGACAAAACGTGTTGTTGCTGAAACAGGACGTAAATATTGGGTATACTTCAGCGAACGTTTGCACGTTGAAGGAGCTGTCTTCGCTGGTCAATTGATTGAAGAAGGTAAAATTGGTGAGGTTGTTCAAATTACAGGATTTGGGCCGCACCGTTTAGATAAGGCTAAACGACCAGATTGGTTCTTTAAGAAAGAGCAATACGGTGGTATTCTAGCAGATATTGGTAGCCACCAAATTGAGCAATTCTTATATTACACAGGAAATAAAGATGCTAAAGTTCTACATAGTAAAGTTGGTAACTATGCTAACCCATCAACTCCTGAACTAGAAGACTATGGCGATGCAACCTTAGTAGGTGAAAATGGCGCAACCTTTATTTTTAAAGTAGACTGGTTTACACCAGATGGCTTGTCGACATGGGGAGATGGCCGTACCTTTATTACAGGGACAGAAGGAACCATTGAAATCCGTAAGTATATTAACGTCGCAACAGAAGAGACAGGCGATCACGTTTTCCTTGTAACAAAAGAAGGCGAAGAGCACCATCAAGTAACAGGGAAAGTAGGTTTCCCATTCTTTGGTGAAATGATTTTAGATATTATTAATGGAACTGAAGATGCCATGACACAAGAGCATATTTTTAAAGCACAAGAACTGTGTCTAAAAGCACAAGCTGAAGCGATTGTTGTATCGCCTTAATCAACTAAATTGACTAACATCGGATATAGGCTATTCTTGCCTAGTATCCGATGTTTTTTATTATTTCAATGAAACTTGCGGTCTTTCAGTCAATAATATAGCTTCATTTCGAAATTGGATTTTGCTTTCAGTCAAAACTATATTAGAATAGTAGTAGTAAAAACAGGAGGTTAAAGACATGAGAAAAGTCTATTACTTAAACGATGACTGGAAGTTTTCTAAAACAGTGCTAGAACAACCATCTGTTTTTCCAGAAGAGTGGGAAGATATTACCATTCCCCACACTTGGAATAACATTGACGGACAAGACGGTGGTAGTGATTATCACCGCGGCCAGTGTTACTATGCTAAGGATTTAGGCTATCCCGTTGTGAATGAAGGCGACCGCATCTACCTTGAATTTGAAGGTGTTGCAAGTGCTGCTGAAGTTTATTTAAATCATAAACAATTGATTCGTCATGAGGGAGGCTATTCAACCTTTAGAGTGGATGTAACGGGTCATTTAAATAAAGACAGTGCCAATTTATTAGTTGTGATGGCAGATAACTCACATCAAGATCATATTTATCCGCAAACAGCAGACTTTACATTTTACGGAGGGATTTACCGTGATGTGAAGTGTGTCGTTGTTTCAGAGAGTCATTTTAATATGGATTATTTGGGAGCAAGTGGTTTGTCTGTTTCATCTAAGATAGAAGGCGACCATGCTTGGGTAACTGCTAAAACGTTTGTAACTAATGCTCAGCCAACTGATTTAGTTGCGGTAACTATTTATGACGAAGACGACCAAGTGGTTGCTGAGTCTTACGTAAACGCTGAGGAAGAAGTGGCACATGAGCTGTTCGTTCACCAAGCGCATTTGTGGCAAGGGGTAGACGACCCATACTTATACCGCGTTATTGCTAGTTTGGTTCGCCATAATGAAGTGATTGATGAAGTGTCGTGCCTATTAGGAATTCGTGAATTTCACGTGGATCCACAAAAAGGCTTCTTCTTAAATGGCAAGTCAATGCCGCTTCGTGGTGTTTCTCGCCATCAAGATAAATTAGGGCTAGGGAATGCCTTAACAGAAGCAGATCATTGGGAAGATGCTATGTTAATTAAAGAGATTGGTGCTAATACCGTTCGGTTAGCTCACTACCAACATAGTCAAGCATTCTATGACATCTGTGATATTTTAGGATTTGTTGTTTGGGCTGAGATTCCATTTATTTCCGCTATGAATCCAGAACCGGCAGCTCATGAAAATGCTATGTCTCAAATGAAAGAATTAATTGTTCAAAACTACAATCACCCATCGATTTGTTTCTGGGGTATTTCCAATGAAATTACCATCAGTGGGGACGAAGCAAGTGCTGTTTCCAACTTACGTGAGTTAAATGACTTGTGCCATCAATTGGATGACAGTCGTTTAACAACGATGGCACAAGTTGCTATGCTATCAATGGAGAGCGAGCACAATCAAATTACCGACATCGTTGCTTACAATCACTATTTTGGTTGGTACTTTGGAGAAGTAGAAGAAAATGATCAATGGTTCGATAAGTTCCATCAAGCTTATCCAGACCGTGCGATTGGGATTTCAGAGTATGGTTGTGAAGCGAATATTACCATCCATACAGACACACCAGGTCGTGGTGACTATTCAGAAGAGTATCAAGCTATTTATCATGAGCATTTAGCGCAAATGATCGAAGATCGACCATGGTTATGGGCAACTCATAACTGGAATATGTTTGACTTTGGAGCAGATAATCGTGACGAAGGTGGCGTTCTAGGCCGTAACAATAAAGGTCTTGTTACCTTAGACCGTAAAATTAAAAAAGATGCCTTCTATGTTTATAAGGCATTTTGGAGTGATGAGCCATTCGTTCATATTGCTGGCAGACGCTATACCGACCGTCCTTATGACAAATTGACTGTGAAAGTATATAGTAACTTACCATCGGTGACTTTGTATGCCAATGGAAAAGAAATTGCTAGTCAAAAGGGCGAAAAAATCTTTGTTTTTGAAAATGTATCTTTAGATGAAGGAACGACTCACTTTACAGCAGTAGCTGGTAATCAGGTTGATTCCGTTTCCTTTAAACAAGTAACAGAAGCTAATCCTCATTATGTTTTAGCAGATGCTGTTGACATGAGTGGGGTTCAAAACTGGTTTGACGATATTCGAACAGACCAAGTTCAAAAAGATATTGATCCAACTGCCTATTCGGTAGGTGATACCATTGCCGCAATTCTTGAGAATGATCAAGCAGCGGATGTTGTTGTGGATGCAGCACGCGCTATTACCAAGGCACTCTTGAAAAAAGGCTCTATTGCTATGATGAAAGACCGCCGAGTAGACGAGTTACTTCGTAGCCTAACACCTGAAGTGACGGATGCGATGTTGATTCATTTGAATAGCCAACTCCAAGAAATTAAAAAATAATCACTAAGAGCCGAGGAGGTATTAAACATCCTCGGCTCTATTTTATGCCTTCTTTTTTTGCTATACTTAATGAAATTAATAAAAACAAGGGTGAAACTTATGCGAACACTAATTATTGTTTCTCATCCCACTTTATCTGATTCTCATGCCCAACAATTTTTACGGGAAAGTTTACCAGATGAAGGTGTGAGATGGCACCATTTAGAACATGACTATCCTGATGGTCAGATAGATAAAGACCGTGAGCAAGCACTCCTTGCTGACTATGACCGCATTATTTTCCAATTTCCACTCTATTGGTATAGTTCGCCGCCACTATTAAAACAATGGCAAGACGAGGTTTTGACAGATGGGTTTGCTTATGGCAAACATGGTAGCCAGTTGAAAGGGAAAGAATTTGGACTGGTGATGACAACAGGTGTTAACGAACGGGAATACCAAGCTGGAGGACGAGAAGGCTTTACTATATCGGAATTAACGAGACCTTTTCAAGCTATTGCCCGTAAATGTGAGATGGTTTATTTACCGTCATTATTGATTGCGCGTTTTGATTACTTATCAGATGCTGACCGTAAAGAGTTACTGATTCGTTATCGCCAATATTTAACTATGTCTGCGAATCCTTCTCTTCTTAACCAAGAAGAGTGGTTTAAGTTAGAGCTAGAAACACTCGGTAAGTTTCAACAAACAGATGAAACTAAAGCGACGATTGATTTGTTAATCGAGCAAATGGGGAATAACCGTGACCACTTAGATGATTTGTTATTTACCTTAGAAGAGTTAGGGGAGTGGTAAGGTGGAACAGAAAGAATGGATGCTAAGCCAAATAAAAGACTTGCAGCAAAAAAGTACGGACTATCGTCAGATTGCTTTGTTTCAAGCATTTGAAAAACTCATCCAAGAGCAATATAAACGCATGGAGCAAGCGCAAGGTGAAATTGATGGCCGAATGTGGAGTCCAAATAAGTGGGGGTAATGATGACAACTAAAGAAAAGGAAAGTCTATGTCAATCGATCTTTTTAATTATAGCAGTGGTCTTTAAACGTTATGGCGGCTATTTGCTAGGTGAATATGAGACTAGCTTATTTATTTTTATCGCCTTAATCGGATTTTACGTGATTCATCTTGCATTTGTAAAACTTGCCAAAGATTATCCGCAGAGGGACAACTGGGAAGAGAATTTTAATCTCGTGACGTTATTAGGATTTGGACTAGCCGTATTTATTTTGCAACTGATTAATGCAGCTAATATTTTGCTGATTACCGTAGTTGGTATTATTTTAATCTTAATCAATGTCTTAATTAAGTCGAAGCGCCGGGCAGCTAAAAATAATATGAATCAAAAAGACGAGTGAGAATAGTCTCACTCGTCTTTTTTTTGATTAAATTATATAGTCGTAAATGTAGTCATCCATAACAAAGTCATTGCCAATCGGTGAAACAACGGCATCAACTTGTTTAAAGCCTACTTTTTCGTAGAAGGCGATAGAAGATGGATTGTCTTTATTGACGGTTAGACGCAATTTAGATTTTTTAGCATCTGTTGCTTGTTGAATTAACTTTTTCATCAACTGGTAAGCATAGCCATTGCCTCTTGCACGCTTTAATAAATAAAGCTTACTGATGAATAGTGTGTCTTCCTGCCACTCAAGTGCCACATAACCAATCTCATCTTGGTCAACTTCTACTATATAATAAGTTGATTTATTTTCAGCAATGTCAGCAATAATCCGTTCAGTGGATTGGAAGGTCTTGAGCATATAAGCGACTTGTTCCTGTCCTAAGATAGGCAAGTAGTGCTCATTCCAAATGATTTCAGCTAGGTGAGCGACATCTTCTGCTTGTAAGGTATCTCGAACAGCAACCAATGTAACCTCAGTCATCTTACACCAACTTTACAAGGAAGTATTTTTTCTTACCACGGCGCACAATAATAAAGCGTTGATCAAATGAATGCTCACGTGTCATCACAAAATCTAAGTCAGTCACTTTTTCACCATTAATTGAAATAGCGCCATTTTGAACATCTTCGCGTGATTGACGGCGAGATGGTTCAATCCCCAAATCAACCAGCCAAGTCACTAGCTCTTGTTCCGTTAAATTTGATTCGAAAGTCGGCATATTTTTAAATCCTTGTTCAATCTCGTCAGCAGATAATTGAGCAACATTACCAGTAAAGAGAGCATCGGTAATTTTTAGAGCATCTTCTAGTGCTTTTTCACCATGAACAAAGGTTGTCATTTCAGCAGCCAATGTTTTTTGAGCTTGACGTTTATGGGGTTCTGTTTGAACACTTTCTTCTAAAGCTGAAATCTCTTCTTGAGAAAGGAAGGTAAAGAATTTTAAGTATTTAACGACATCGCGGTCATCTTGGTTAACCCAGAATTGGTAAAATTCGTAAGGCGTTGTTTGTTCGGGATCTAACCAAACAGAGCCGCCAGCTGTTTTACCAAATTTTGTACCGTCTGCTTTTAGCATCAATGGAATGGTTAGACCAAACGCTTTTGCCTCTGCACCTTCTTTTTTACGGATGAGTTCGAGACCAGCTGTAATATTTCCCCATTGATCCGCACCACCGATTTGTAGTTGAACATCTAATTGACGATATAGATGTAAGAAGTCCATCGATTGTAGAATTTGGTATGAGAACTCAGTAAATGAAATTCCCGTTTCCAAACGGCTAGCAACAATATCCTTTGCAAGCATGGTGTTAATATTGAAGTTTTTACCAAAGTCACGCAAGAAATCAAGTAGAGAAAGTTGCTTTGTCCAGTCCAAGTTATTAACGAGACGGATTTCAGAATCTGTTTCTCCAGCACGGAATAACTTTTTCATTTGTTGGGTAATTTTTTCAGCATTGTAAGCAACCGTTTCTTCTGATTGAAGGGTACGTTCTTCCGATTTCCCACTTGGATCACCAATTGAGCCTGTTGCGCCACCGATTAAAATAACCGGTTTGTGACCAGCTAATTGGAATCGTTTCAGCAGCATAAAAGGAATTAAGTGTCCCACATGCATACTTGAACCAGTCGCATCAATCCCGCAGTATAGTCCAATATTCTTTTCATTTAATAACTCGCGTAAGCCGTCTTCGTCTGTTTGTTGGTTGATGGCATCCCGCCACTGTAGTTCGTCAATAATATTAACCTTTTCCATATGAACACTCCTCTTTTAAAATAAAAAAAGCCCTGACAAAGCATAGCTCTGCCAGGGACGATTAATTACCGTGTTACCACCCAAATTGTTTCATAAAAATGAAACCACTCTAACATGTAACGTATGTTAACCGCTCATAACAAGTAGCTCCAGAATTGTAATTCAAAATAAGGGTGTACCGGTTCCCACCATTGCCGGCTCTCTCTTCATACAAAATCCTTATTCCTACTGTATTCCTTCAAAGCTTTTATCTGTGTTTTATTCTTGAAATCAGTATAGTCATGACTATAAAAAATGTCAATCTTCTTTTTAAAATACTTATGTAACAGACTGATTGAAACATTTGTCGGTAATCATTACATTTATGTTACAAAGGAACTACAAGTCATCGAAAAATGGTTTTTCACAAAGAAACTATGCTATGATTTCATCGTTAGGGAAAATCATAACGTTTTTCTAAAGAAACCGATAAGTAAATTCTAAATATATAATTGTATAATCACATAAACCTACTGGAGGAAATGACTTGAAGAAGAAACTTGCCACTTTAATTTTAACGAGTTCGCTGTTATCTGCAACATTTGTAGCGCCATATGCTGTATCTGCTGATGAGTTAACTGAAAAAATTCAACAACAAGAAGAAAAAGTCAATGAACTATCAGGCCGTGTCGAGTCTGCTGAAGCTGTATTAGCTGAGGTACAAGCAGAAATCGCTGCTGCAGAAAACCGTGCTGTTGAATTATTAGCGCAACGTGTTGACACAAATGAAAAAATTGATTTATTAGAAGAAGAAATTGCACAACTACAGGTTGTGATTGATCAACGTGAAGACCAATTGAAAGAACAAGCTCGTTCTGTTCAAATTAATGGGTCTAACACTAACTACATGAATTTTATTTTTGCATCAGAGTCTTTAACAGACTTAATTGCTCGTGTCGACGTTGTAACAACAATGGTTTCAGCTAATAAAAGCTTAGTTGAACAACAAGTTCAAGACCAACAAGCTGTTGAAAACAAAAAAGTTGAGACAGAAGAAAAATTAAACGAGATTATTTCAATGACTTATGAACTTGAAGAATTAAAAGGTCAATTAGAAGTTAAAAATATTGAACAAGAAAGTGCAGTGGCAGCACTTAACGCTGAGAAAGCATCTGCTGAAGAAGATCGTTTAGCGTTTATCGCTGAAAAAGAAGAAGCTGACCGTCGTGCTGCTGAAGAAGCAGAACGTCAACGTATTGCTGAAGAGGCAGCTATTGCTGCAGCAGAAGAAGAAGCACTAAGAGTTGAACAAGAAGCTGCTCAAACAGTTATTGCCGTAACAAATAATCGTGAAACAGTGACTGCAGCAACGCAAACAACAACTAATAACACGACAACTAATACAACAAATAACAGCCCTGCTATTTCAACACCAGTGATTGAAGAAAAAGTAGAAGTTATCATTGAAGAAAAATCAGCACCATCATTACCAGCACCATCTGGTGATGTTATCGGTGTGGCATACAAATACCTAGGTGTACCATATGTATATGGTGGTAAAACACCAAGTGGTTTCGACTGTTCAGGTTTTACGGCTTATGTTTTCCGTGAAGCATACGGTATTGAAATCGGAGGTTGGACTGGCTCACAACAATACGCAGGAAGTCAAATTTCTGTTAGTCAATCACAAGCAGGAGATCTATTGTTCTGGGGACCTAAAGGTAGTCCTTACCACGTAGCAATTTCATTAGGAAATGGTCAATATATCCATGCTCCTTCCGAAGGTGGCGTTGTTGAAGTAAACAGTACACGATACTTTACGCCAAGCTTTGCAGTACGTGTTGCAAGATAATATAAACAAAAAGTTGAAATGACTGGGACGAATGTTCCAGTCATTTTTATTTGGAAAATGTCCACATGCTTACCTCTTTTGTGGTAAAATAGGGCGTATATGCAGGTTTTGTGAAAACAAATTTAAAACTTGCCACTTCTAAGGAGGCACTCATTCGTGTTTAAAGAAAAAGAAACATTTTATATTACAACGCCCATCTATTACCCAAGTGGTCAATTACATATCGGAAATACCTATACAACAGTTGCTTGTGATGTGATGGCACGTTATAAACGTCAACAAGGGTTTGATGTTCGTTATTTAACAGGAACAGATGAGCATGGACAAAAAATTGAGAAAAAAGCTGAAGAGATGGGAATTAGCCCTAAAGAATACGTTGACGGTATGGCTGAAGATATTCAAAACCTTTGGAAGCAACTTGAAATTTCCAACGATCAATTTATCCGGACAACAGATCAACATCATATCGAAGCGGTTCAAGCTATTTTTGAACGCTTAATCGAACAAGGCGATATTTACTTAGGTGAATATGAAGGTTGGTATTCAGTGTCAGACGAAGAATACTTTACAGAAACACAATTAGCAGAAGTATACCGTGATGAAAATGGTAAAGTTATTGGTGGAATTGCACCAAGTGGTCACGAAGTAGAACTTGTTAAAGAAGAATCTTACTTCTTTCGTATGAGCAAATATGCTGATCGTTTGCTAAAATATTATGAAGAGTATCCGGAATTTATTCAACCAGAATCGCGTAAAAATGAAATGGTGAATAACTTTATTAAACCAGGATTGGAAGACTTAGCTGTTTCACGGACAACCTTTTCATGGGGTGTACCAGTGAAAAGTAATCCAAAACACGTTATTTATGTTTGGATTGATGCCTTAGCAAACTATATTACGGCTCTAGGTTACGGTTCAGAAGATACAGCCTTATTTGAAAAATACTGGCCAGCTAATATCCATATGGTTGGGAAAGAAATTGTTCGTTTCCATACGATATATTGGCCAATCCTATTGATGGCATTAGATTTACCACTTCCAAAACAAGTATTTGGTCATGGCTGGCTGCAAATGAAAGACGGAAAAATGTCTAAATCAAAAGGGAACGTCGTTTATCCAGGTATGTTAGTCGAACGTTATGGCTTAGATGCTTTACGTTACTACTTGATGCGTGAAATCAGTTTCGGTAGTGATGGTGTCTTCACACCAGAAGATTACATTAACCGTATTAATTATGATTTAGCTAATGACTTAGGTAACTTGTTAAACCGTACTGTTGCGATGATTAACAAATACTTTGGTGGTGAAATTCCAGTTGGAACTGACCAAAACACTGCTTTCGATGCAGATTTAGAAGCAACAGCGAAAGAGGTCGTTGCTAAGTATGAAGACGAGATGGACCACATGCAATTTAGTTTGGCACTCGCTGAAGTATGGCGTTTGATTTCTCGAGCAAATAAATATATCGATGAAACAGAACCGTGGATCTTAATTAAAGACGAAACGAGAAAAGAAGAATTGGCTAGTGTCATGGTTCATTTGGCCGAAGTGTTGCGTATGACAGCAATCTTACTATCACCATTTATGACTCATGCACCAGTTAGTATCTTCGAGCAATTAGGATTAGACTTCCAACAAGACGGCAGCTGGGACAAATTAACGTTTGGACAATTCCCACAAGGAACAACGGTTGTTAAAAAAGGACAACCAATCTTCCCACGTTTAGATGCGGAAGAAGAAGTAGCTTATTTGAAAGAGCAAATTTCGCCTACAACAGAAACAGAAGACGTTGCTAGCAATGAATGGGATCCCAATGAAACCGAATTGGTTAGCGAAAAAGATAAGCAAATCAAATATGAAGACTTTGATAAAGTTGAATTAAAAGTGGCTGAAGTCATTGATTGCCAAAAAGTAGAAGGCGCAGATAAATTATTGAAATTCCGCCTAGATGCTGGCGATAAGGGACACCGCCAAATTTTATCAGGTATTGCAGAATGGTATGCTGATCCTGCTTTCTTTATTGGTAAAAAAGTAGTGATTGTTGCTAACTTGAAACCACGTAAAATGCGCGGCGAAGTTAGCCAAGGTATGATTCTTTCAGCTGAAAAAGATGGGCAATTACAAGTTGTTTTTGCACCGGAAACAGCAGAAAATGGTTCGATAGTAGCATAATGAATGAGAAAAGGCTGGGGCGAGTCCCTAGCCTTTTCTTTATGGGTGTCTTATTTTGAAAGCTGAAGTCTACCTTTTAATGCAAAATTTCTGAAAAAACTATTAAAATAATCAGCCAGCAAGGTATTTTGTTTAGAAAACAAGTATAATAGGAAAGAAGATCAATGAGAGAGGAAGATGAATCCTGTGCTATTTGATACACATTGTCATTTGAATGTTGACGCATTTGAAGAAGACGTTGAAGAGACGATTGAGCGTGCCAAGGAACTTGGTGTTAGCAAATTTGCAGTCGTTGGATTCGATACTGAAACCATAAAAAAATCACTGGAATTGAGCCAAGCTCATCCTGAAATATATAGTATTATTGGCTGGCATCCAACTGAGGCAGGTTCCTATAGTCCAGAAATTCAAGAAAGTTTAATCCAACTGTTAGGCCAAGATAAGGTTGTGGCGATGGGAGAAATGGGCTTGGATTACTATTGGAACACCTCACCAAAAGAAGTACAAGAGAAAGTATTCCGCCAACAAATTCAAATCGCTAAAGACTTAAAATTACCGATTTCGATTCATATGAGAGACGCCATTGAAGATACTTATCGTATTTTAAAAGAAGAAGATGTATCATCAATCGGTGGAATTATGCATAGTTATAGTGGCGATGTTGATGACATGAAACGCTTTTTAGATTTAGGTATGCATATTTCTTTAAGCGGTGTTGTTACCTTTAAAAAAGCAGTAGAGGTGCATGAAGTAGCCAAAGCAGTGCCCTTAGACCGCTTATTAATTGAAACGGATGCGCCATATTTAGCACCAGTTCCTTATCGTGGGAAACGAAATGAACCAGGCTATGTGAGATATGTGGCAGAACGCGTTGCTGAGCTGAGAGAGATAGATTTTGAAGAGCTAGCAAACGTGACGATGACGAATGCTAAGCGTTTATTTAGATTGGAAGATATATGAGAATAAAAGAAATTATTGTCGTTGAAGGTCGTGACGACACAAAAAAAATAAAGATGGCTGTTGATGCGGATACTATTGAAACAAATGGATCAGCTATTAATGAGACCGTCCTAAAAGAAATTGAAAAAGCACATGCTCTTAGAGGGGTTATTGTATTAACAGATCCTGATTTTCCAGGAGGGAAGATACGGGAAACTATTATTCAGCGTATCCCAACTGTTAAGCATGCCTTTGTGCGCAAAGAGGACTGTCAATCACCGAAAGGCGGTAGTTTAGGGATTGAGCACGCGAGTCCTGAAATCATTCAAGCAGCTCTCAAAAATGTTCAGACCCCTTATTTTGAAACGAAAGCAGATCAACTTGATTCCTTTTGTTTAGCACTAGGATTGATTGGCCAGCCTGGCTCTGCAGAATTAAGAAAACAATTAAGCGATCTATTGGGAATCGGTTATGCCAATGGTAAGCAGTTTGTTAAACGGATCCGAATGTTTCAAATTTCAGAAGAAGATATACTAACGACAATGGCTGAAAATGGAATTCCAATTCCAAAGGCTGTTCAAGAGGAGATGGCATAGATGGGAACAAATAAACAAAAAGATATTGCAACACCAACAAGAACGAATCAAATTTTAAAAAAATATGGCTTAACCATGAAAAAAAGTTTAGGTCAAAACTTTTTAATTGAACCAAGTATTTTAACAAATATGCTTGAAGCGGCTGATATCGATAAAGATACATGTGTGATTGAGATTGGACCAGGTATTGGTGCCTTAACAGAACGTTTAGCACGAGCTGCCAAAAAGGTCGTTGCTTTTGAAGTTGATGAGCGCTTGAAACCAATTTTGAAAACAGAGTTAGCAGACTATGACAATATCACTGTCATTTTCCAAGATATTTTACAAGCAAATGTAAGAGACATTATTGCAGAGCATTTTGAAGAAGGAGACCGTATTGTAGTAGCAGCCAACTTGCCTTACTATATTACGACGCCGATTATTATGAACTTTATCGAGGCTAATTTGCCTATCGATACCTTTGTTATGATGATGCAAAAAGAAGTGGCTCAGCGTATGACTGCGCAACCAAGCTCTAAAAACTATGGTTCACTAACGATTGCCATTGATTATTATACAGAAGCAGAGATTGCTACTATCGTACCGAGAAGAGTTTTCGTTCCACAACCAAACGTGGATTCAGCAGTCTTAAAACTATCAAGACGTGATGAAGTGAAAGTAGCTGTTGAAGATGAGAAATTGTTCTTCCAGTTAACGAGAGGATCCTTCCAACAACGTCGTAAAACATTGTGGAATAACTTGTTGAGTTTGTTTGGGAAAACAGACGACATAAAGGACATGTTAACAGCTAGTTTAGAAGCAGCTGGTATTGAAGCTAGTCGCCGTGCCGAAACACTGTCTATAGAAGAATTTGCCAACTTAGCTAATCAAATAACAGCCTACCGTATGAACCATTAAAAAATACTCATCCCATGAAAAAAAGGATTTATTTAACTTGCATCTGATTATCTCCTGTGATATACTTGAAAATTTTGTTATATTGTGCTACAATATATAGCAGTGAGGTGAAGGGCATGCCAAATAGTTTGATGGAAATCAAGGAAGAGCTTGACAATCGTATCGGTAAAAGAGTGTTGTTGACGGCCCAAGCGGGAAGAAAGCGTAAAATTGAACGAAAAGGTATTTTACGTGAAACTTATCATTCTGTTTTCGTTGTCGATTTAGATCAAGAAGAGAATGCTTTTAAACGTGTTTCATACAGTTATGCAGATGTTTTGACATCATCGGTAGAAATCTCATTTTACGATGAGGATTCTAGAGAGTACGCATAATCTCGCTTTTATTTAAAGATAATGAAAAAGAGGATCTCCTAGCTAGGAGATCTTTTTTTGTCTATTATGAAAAGAAATAATTTTTCCCATTTAAAAGGCCAAGCTTTTTCTTTAAATATTGGCTTAATTCATGTACTATTGAGTAATAAAGGGGGAAGTGAGATGGAGTGGATAGAACGAGCGCCAGCGAAAATAAATTTAACGCTTGATGTCTTATACAAGCGAGAAGACGGCTATCATGAATTAGAAATGATTATGTCATCGGTTGATCTTGCTGACCATTTAACATTCACTTCTTTAGAAGAAGATACGATTGAAGTCTACACCAATAAAGCCTTTCTACCAGTTGATAAACGCAACCATGTTTATCAAGCGATTAAACTCGTCAAAGACCGCTATCACATTAAAGCGGGCATTAAAGTTGAGATTGAAAAGAAAATACCTGTTGCAGCTGGCTTAGGTGGTGGTAGCACAGATGCTGCGGCTACTCTACGCGCACTCAACCATATTTGGCAGTTAGGGCTTTCAGTAGAAGAATTGATTGAATTAGGGATGAAAATTGGTACAGATGTACCTTATTCGATTGTAGGTGGAACAGCCTTTGTATCGGGTAGTGGTGAGAAAGTGAGACCAATTAGAGACTTGCCTCCTTGTTGGGTGATTTTAGCTAAACCGAGAATTAGCGTATCAACACGAACCGTTTTTAGATCTTTAGACATTGAAAAAGTTGACTATACACCAAAGTCAAAAGAAGTAGAGGCAGCGATTGAATCTGGTGATTATCAAAAGATGGCGCAACATTTGAGTAATGCACTTGAAGCAGTCACCTTTGATCGTTATCCACAACTCAGCCAACTGAAAGATCGGATGCTACGTTACGGCTTGGACGGAGCGACAATGAGTGGCAGTGGCCCCACTATTATTGGCTTTAGTCAAAATTATTCACGAGTGAAGCGAGTTTATAATAGTTTGCGAGGTTTTTGTGAAGAAGTTTATATTTGCCGTATTATTAAATAGCAATAAAAAGAAGTTGGAATACTATTCCAACTTCTTTTGTTTTTTATTGACAATGTGTTATGAATAGATTTTCATGTGTTGACCAGACATTATAGCCTTTAAAACAAACTGTTCTTTCTTTTATTTAAAAACCAAAATGTCAATTAAGTGATATTAAAAAAAAGGGTCAGTTATAGTTGACTTAACAAAGTAAGCTATGATAAAGTTTTCTTCGTGGTTAAATAGGAATGATTACGATTTAAAAAAAGAGGTGTCGATAATGAGACGATTAAATAAGATAAGAACAAGTATTGTAGCGTTGTTAGCAACAGTAGTCTTAGCAAGTTGCCAATCTAGCAATCAGGCTAGTCCATCTAGTGAGGAAGGATTATCGGTTGTAACAACATTTTACCCTGTCTATGAATTTACTAAGCAAGTTGTTGGAGAAAATGGTACAATAATGAATCTACTATCAGCAGGACAAGATTCACATAGCTACGAACCAACGCCAAAAGAGTTAGCACAGATTTCTGAAGCGGATGTCTTTGTTTATAGCAGCGATTATATGGAAACGTGGGTGCCCGATGTTCTAGCAACATTAACTGATAGTGATGTCCTCGTCATTGAGGCAACAGCCGGTATGGATTTATTTGAGAACGAAGATGACCATGACCATGAAGCAGATGACCATGATCACGATCATGACCATAGTCATGCAGTGGACCCCCATGTTTGGTTAGATCCTGTATTAGCGCAAGATATGGTTGCGCATATCGCAGAAGAGATTTCAGCTATTGATCCAGAACAAGCAACTAGCTACCAAGAAAATACTCAAGCATATATGGAAGAATTACAACAATTGGATGCTGATTACCAAGCAGCATTTGAAGGGGCAGAGCACCGTATTTTTGTCGTTCAGCACGCGGCATTTGGTTACTTAGCAAGACGCTATCAATTAGAAGAAATGCCCATTTCATCTTTAACATCTGATCAAGAAGTCAGTCCAAGTAAAATGGCTGAAATTGGTCGTTTTATCAATGAAAATGATATCAAAGCCATTTATTATCAAGATTCAGCGAGCTCAAAAGTTGCTGAAACATTAGCTGCTGAAACTGCTGTTTCATTAGAACAGTTAAGTGCGATTGAAGGTATTACAACAGTAGACCTTGAAGCAGGCGCAAATTATATGAGTGTGATGCGCGATAATTTAGAGGCATTACAGAAAACCATTCACTAAAAAGAGAAAGGAGCGTTATCTTGGATTATATTAATGTCGATCATTTATCATTTTCTTATGATGGTGAACCCGTTCTAGAGGATATTAGTTTTTCTGTTGAAGCCGGTGAATTTGTTATTTTAACGGGTGAGAATGGTGCAGCGAAATCAACTTTATTAAAAAGTATTTTAGGCTTGCTACATCCACAAAAAGGAACTGCAACAGTATCGAAAACAAATATTCGTGGTGAGAAATTGATGGTAGGCTATGCGCCACAACAAATTTCATCATTCAATATTGGCTTCCCAAGCAAGGTATTAGAATTTGTTGAGTCTGGCCGCTATCAAAATAATCGTTGGTTTAAAAAACTAGACGAAGAAGATCATGAGCATGTCAGAAAATCCCTTGAATCAGTAGGAATGTGGGAAATGCGTAATAAAAAAATTGGTGAGTTGTCAGGAGGGCAAAAGCAACGGATTGCCCTTGCACGTATTTTTGCAACTGATCCTGATTTATTTGTTCTTGATGAGCCAACGACTGGTATGGATAAGGAGTCGCGCGAACGTTTTTATGGACTTCTTCGTCATAATTCACAGATCCATAATAAAGCTATTATTATGGTAACCCATGAACACGAAGATATTAAGGCTTACATGGACCGTCAAATTAAGCTTGTCAGAAAGGAGAATTCGCCGTGGAGATGTTTTTCTATGGATTCATGCAAAGAGCATTCCAAGCATCAACATTAATTGGGATTATTGCACCGATATTGGGTCTAACGCTCATTTTACGTCGTCAATCCTTGATGGCAGATACCCTTTCTCATGTTTCACTGGCGGGAATTGCCTTAGGTATTCTAATTGGCGTTAACCCAACGATTACAACTATTTTTATCGTTATTCTAGTAGCGATTGGCATTGAGTATTTAAGGGGCGTCTTTAGAGGCTATTCTGAAATTTCGGTTGCTATTTTAATGTCAACTGGTATGGCAGTGGCGCTAGTCTTAATGAGTTTTGTTTCTGGCCGACAAACGGCTAATATCGAACAGTTCTTATTCGGGTCGATTGTAACCATTGATCAGAGTCAAATTACAACCTTATTTATGCTAACTTTAGTGATTGTCGGACTTTACTATATCTTTAGAAAGCCATTATATGTTTTATTATTTGATGAAGATACAGCCTTAACAGCAGGATTGCCTGTTCGGTGGATGTCATTATTTATTTCTATTTTAACGGGTGTTGCCATTAGTGTGATTATGCCAATCACCGGTTCCTTACTCGTATCAGCTATTTTAGTCTTGCCGGCAGCCATCGCCATGCGATTGGTTAACAGCTTCAAGATGGTAATCTGGACAGGAATTGCGATTAGTTTAATCGGTATGTATGGCGGTTTATTTGCGTCATATGAATTCGGAACGCCACCTGGTGCGACAATCACCTTAATGTTTGTCTTTTTATTTATAGTGGTTAGTATTTTTAAATCCCTTCAAAAACCAAAAAAAGCAAATTAAAATCAGAAAAACAAAGCAAGAGCAGAACATTGCTCTTGCTTTTGTTTATAAAAGTGAAACAAATGCGAACGTTAGGAAATAAAAACTTTCTTTTTGTTGGGAGAACCGCTATAATAATCTTAGTTAACTTAAAGGAGAATGCACCTGTGAAAATAAAACGTAGTGATCGACTTGTGGATATGACACATTATTTGTTAAACCATCCTCATACTTTGATTTCTTTAACTTACTTTGCACAAAAATATAAATCAGCTAAATCATCAATTAGTGAAGACTTAACAATTATCAAACGGACATTTGAAACGAATGGTTTCGGAATCATCGAAACACTTCCGGGAGCAGCCGGTGGCGTTCGTTTTACACCGTCTATACCTTGGGACGAAGCAAAAGACTATATCAATCACTTATGTGATTACATGACGTCTAAAGAGCGCTTGTTGCCAGGCGGCTATGTTTACTTGTCAGATATATTAGGCGATCCAGAAGTTCTGCAACAGATTGGTCGTATTATTGCTGCTAAGTATAAGGACCAAAATGTAACGGCTGTAATGACCGTTGCTACAAAAGGGGTACCGATTGCTCAAGCGGTAGCCAACTATTTGAATGTGCCATTTGTGATTGTTAGACGTGATTCAAAAATCACAGAAGGCTCGACAGTCAGCATTAATTATGTGTCTGGTTCATCGGATCGTATTGAAAAAATGGAATTATCTAAACGCAGCTTGCCAAGTGGCTCTCGTGTGCTGATTGTCGACGACTTTATGAAAGGCGGCGGAACCGTTAACGGGATGCGCAGCATGATTGAAGAGTTTGATTCAGAAACAGTAGGTGTAACTGTCTTTGCTGAAGCAGCCTACACAGATAATAAAGAAACTGATGATTACGTATCATTGATTCGTGTGAACGAAATCGATTTGCGTAATCGCGCTATGAAAGTTGGCTTAGGAAGTTATTTTGACGAATAAGTTACAAACCCTGTACATGTGTACGGGGTTTTTTCTTTTTAAGTCAATTATTATTGTACAGAGCCAAAATAATATGAGAAAATAAGGAAAATTAGATAGTCAAGCCCTTACAAAAGTTGATTGTTCGCTTTTTTTCGGGTACGATGTTTGATGTGTGATTCAGATAAATGAAGGAGAAAGTTATATGACGAAACGTTATGCAATTGTTCTTGCAGCTGGTCAAGGGACCAGAATGAAAAGTAAACTTTATAAAGTACTTCACCAAGTTTGTGGGAAGGCAATGGTTGAACATGTGATTGACCAAGTTGAACAAGCAGGAGTCGACAAAGTCGTTACCATCGTTGGTCACGGCGCTGAAGCTGTTAAAGAAACAGTGGGCAATCGTTCTGACTATGTTCTACAAGCAGAACAACTTGGAACAGGCCATGCTGTGTTGCAAGCTAAACCAGCAATTGGCAACGAAAAAGGAACAACATTGGTTATTTGTGGTGATACACCGCTTCTAACTGCTGAAACCTTACAAAAACTAGTTGACCATCACGAAGCACAACAAGCAAAAGCAACCGTACTATCAGCTCATGCAGAAAATCCATTTGGCTATGGCCGAGTGATTCGTAATGCGGACCAACTTGTTGAAAAGATTGTGGAACAAAAAGATTCAAGCGAAGAAGAAGCAAAAGTACAAGAGATCAACACAGGGACTTATGTTTTTGATAATGAGGCTCTTTTCCAGGCGCTTGCTCAAGTTAAAAACGAAAATGCACAAGGTGAATATTATTTACCAGATGTGATTGAAATTATCAAAGCCCAAGGCGATATTGTTTCAGCCTATCAAATGGCTGATATGGCAGAAGCGCTTGGCGTTAATGACCGTGTGGCATTAGCAGAAGCAGCGACTTTAATGAAGAATCGTATTAACGAAAAACATATGCGTAACGGTGTGACAATAATTGATCCCAATAATACTTATATTGAATCAGAAGTTGTGATTGGTTCGGATACCATTGTTGAAGCAGGTGTCTCATTAAAGGGGCAAACCGTTATTGGCCAAGAATGCTTTATTGGTGCACATTCAGAAATTGTTGACTCAACCATTGGTAACTTTGTTAAAGTTACGAGCTCAATGATTGAGCAATCACAAATGGCAGATTACAGTAATATAGGGCCTTACAGCCATATTCGTCCAAACTCGACAATCGGTGAAGCGGTTCATATTGGTAACTTTGTTGAAGTGAAAAACGCAGTTGTCGGTAAAGATACTAAAGTTGGTCATTTAACTTATGTAGGCGATGCTGATTTAGGCGAAAATATTAACGTTGGCTGTGGCACGGTTTTTGTTAACTACGATGGTGCAAAAAAACATCGTTCGACAATCGGTGACAACTCATTTATTGGTTGCAACGTGAATATTATCGCACCAGTTGATGTGGCTAAAAATGCCTTTTTAGCGGCTGGTTCAACCATTACGAAAGACGTTCCAGAAGGAGCACTTGGTATTGCGAGAAGTCGTCAAGAAAACAAAAAAGGTTACTGGGGAAAACTACCGGCTTCAAATAATCAAAAAGGATAGTTGTATTATTTTTAGAAAAGCTTATTATTATAAGTGAAGGGTATTTTCAAAAAAAGAATGAATGGTTAGCGGAGGCAGATATGATAACAGAACAGTATAAAGACCCAAAATTGAAGATTTTTTCTTTGAGTTCCAATTTACCATTGGCTGAAAAAATCGCAAAAGAAGTAGGCGTGGAATTAGGCGTAGTATCTTCAACACAATTTAGTGATGGAGAAGTCAAAATCAACATCGATGAAAGTATTCGTGGGGCACATGTGTACATTATTCAATCAACAAGTTACCCAGTTAACGACCATTTGATGGAGCTATTGATTATGATCGATGCATTGAGACGTGCAAGTGCAAAAACAATTAACGTGGTATTACCATACTATGGTTATGCACGTCAGGATCGTAAAGCACAATCACGTGAGCCAATTACAGCGAAACTAGTTGCGAACATGATTACGATGGCTGGAGCGGATCGTGTGTTAGCATTAGACTTACACGCACCACAAATCCAAGGGTTCTTTGATATGCCGGTTGACCACTTACTAGGATCACCATTATTAGCAAACTATTTCTTAGACAATGATAAGTTAAATTCTGACGATGTTGTTGTTGTATCACCTGATCATGGTGGTGTGACACGCGCACGTAAGTTAGCAGAATTCATCCATGCACCAATCGCTATTATCGATAAACGTCGTCCTAAAGCGAACGTTGCAGAAGTGATGAACATCATCGGAGATGTTAAAGGTAAAAAATGTATCTTGATTGATGACATGATTGATACTGCTGGTACGATTACACTTGCTGCTCAAGCTTTACAAGATGCAGGTGCAGTTGAAGTATACGCGTGCTGTACGCATGCTGTTTTATCAGGACCTGCTATGGATCGTTTAGAAAATTCTGTTATTAAAGAAGTTATTGTGACAGATTCAATTAATCTGCCAGAAGAAAAAATGACACCTAAACTGGTTCAAGTTTCAGTTGCACAATTAATTGCAGAAGCAATCAAACGTATCCACGAAAACCGTTCTGTTAGTCCACTATTCCAAGAAAAATTCAGAATGCTAGATTAATATACAAAATAAAGCCAGCAAGATGTTGAAAAACATCCTGCCGGCTTTATTTTTTTGTGTTGATGTAAGATACAGCACTATTTATGAGCTGTATCGACAAAATGGCTCGAGCAAATAAAGAAAGCTACTCCAAAACAATAGCGTTTTGGAGCAGCTTTCTAATTTTTTATTAAACATCAAGTTCTGCGAAAGAATCCTTAATGACTTTACGAAGTGTATCAGCAGAATGTTGCAAGTTACCCTTTTCAACGTCCGTCAACGGAATTTCGATTGCTTTTCTAATCCCGTCGCGGTTAATAACGGCAGGGACACCGATGAAGACATCATGTTGACCGTACTCACCATCTAAATAAACAGAGAGCGGTAAAATCGCATTCTCATCATTGAAAATCGCTTTTGTAATACGAGCTAGCGAAACGGCAATACCATAGAAAGTAGCGCCTTTTTTCTCAATAATACGGTAAGCTGCATCACGAACAGAATAAAAGACTTCTAGCAATTCATCTTCATCAACTGTTTCATCATTTTGTTTAATCCATTCATACAGTTGCAAGCCACCAATATTAGCATGTGACCAAACGGGGAACTCAGTGTCGCCGTGCTCACCTAAAATATAAGCATGAACATTACGAGCATCGACATTGACTTTACGGGCAATTTCTTGGCGGAAGCGTGCGCTATCAAGAGACGTTCCTGAACCAATCACACGACTTGCTGGTAAACCAGAGAATTTCCAAGTAGCATAAGTTAAAATATCAACGGGATTGGTAGCTACTAAGAAAATACCATCAAATCCTGTTGCCATAACTTGATCAATAATGCTTTTGAAAATTTTAAGGTTTTTACTAATTAAATCAAGGCGTGTTTCACCAGGCTTTTGAGCTGCGCCGGCTGTTAAAACAATTAAATCAGCATCTTTACAATCAGCGTAAGTGGCTGCATAGATATGTTTAGGACTTGTAAAAGCAAGAGCATCAGATAAATCAATCGCGTCGCCTTCTGTTTTAGCAACGTTCATATCAATGATACCTAGTTCACGACCAATATTTTGTGTCACAAGTGCAAATGCGTAACTAGAACCAACGGCACCGTCACCGATGAGGATTATTTTCTGACTGTTTTTTCGTTTTGTTTCAACCATTTTATTACCTCCAATTAAAGCTGTATAAAATCATTACTGCCTTTAGTATACCACTTATGGCGTGAATTTATTACTATTTTATCAGGAGAAAAGGTGCTGAGCTTTCTTTACTATTTTAAATGAAATTATGCTATACTATTGGCACTACTGGACGATGACGTGCAGCTTTTTGGCGTTCATTAGAAAAATGACAGAAGAATGGATGAAACTCATGAAAATGATCATCGGCTTGGGCAATCCAGGACCTAAATACACCAATACGAAACACAATATTGGTTTTATAACCTTAGATGAATGGGCTTATCAGAATAATACAAGCTTTAATAAAAATAAATTTGATGCACTTTATTTAGAAGAACGGGTAAAGGGTGAAAAAATACTCTTTATTAAACCGATGACCTACATGAACGATTCGGGTCGCGCTGTTCGACCGTTTATGGACTACTTTGATGTGGACATTGACGAGTTAGTCGTTGTCTATGATGATATGGATATGCCGGTTGGACGTATTCGTCTTCGCCAAAAGGGAAGCGCTGGCGGCCATAATGGTATTAAGAGTTTAATTCAACATATTGGGACACAAGAGTTTAACCGTATTCGAGTAGGGGTTGGTAGACCACCAGCAAATATGTCAGTGGTTCAACATGTGCTCAGTCCTTTCCCAGAAGAGGAACATGGAGATGTTCTATTTTCAGTAAAAGAGAGCGTTAAAGCTATTGATGATTTTATTAGCGGCGACGATTTTCTCTCTACTATGAATAAATTTAATCAACGCAAGTAGGTTCAGCTTTGCTGAGCCTATTTGCACGTAGAATGATAAAGCAAGGAGATAAACATGAAAGACATACAAGCCTATTTAAAACGATCAACTTTGCTAGCAGATTTAATTAGTCAGGCTAGAGAAGCAGGTAATCAATTAGTAACGGGTATATCTGGTTCAGCAAGAAATTTACTAACGACTATGGTCTATGATGAGTTAGACGGGCCGATTGTTGTTTGGGCAGCTAACCTGTTACAGGCAACACAACTATATGAAGATATCAGTCAAATTAATCCAACAATTCCTACCTTTTTATTTCCAGTGGAAGAGTCACTGGCTGTAGAATTAGCCTTTTCTTCGCCTGAATATCGTAGTCAGCGGGTTGAAGCCCTTCATTTTTTAGAAAGTGGTGAAAAAGGGATTGTTGTTGTTCCAACGGCTGGATTTAAAAAGTTATTAGCACCCGTTTCAATTTGGCGTAATCACGTACTAACCTTTGATATTGGGAATGAAATTGACTTTGAACAACTGCCAGAAAAATTAGTCGCAATGGGCTATGAACGCGAGAGTATGGTAGCTTCACCAGGTGAGTTTAGTGTTCGTGGGGACATCATGGATATTTATGCATTGAACGAAGAATATCCAATCCGAATCGAATTCTTTGGGTCTGAAGTTGACCGCATGCGCTTTTTCGAACCAACAACTCAAAAATCCTTTGATGAGGCTGTTGAATCAGTGATGGTTCTGCCAGCCCAAGATACGATTTTTCCGCCGTATATATTACAAGAGCAAGTAGAAGAAATTGAAAAGAAAGTTAAGAAAGCTGAAAAATCAATCAAAAATGAGGACGTTAAAAAACGACTAGCCGTTTTCTTTAATGACTTTATTGAAAAAGCACAATTAGGTGAATTACCGCAAAATCCAAAAATGTATACCTCCTTATTTTATCCACAAATGACAACCATTATGGATTATATGTCTAAAGATACCTTAATCGTAATGGATGAATATGGTAGAACGCTAGAGAGCGAACGCACTCAAAATATGGAAGCAGCCGATTGGGAAGAAATGAAGATTGGCGAAGGGGTCTTGTTGCCGAAACAACAGATGACAGCTGATATTCGAGACGTTGTCAAACAAAGTGAGCACCGCAAACTCTTTTATTCTTTATTCCAAAAAGGGTTAGGAAATATCCGCTTTACTGCTGTTCATCCCATTCAATATCGTGGTCTCCTACAATTCTTCGGTCAAATGCCAATGGTTAAATCAGAAGTGGATCGCTGGCTCAAGCAAGATGCCACCGTATTTATGGTCGTTCCTGATAAGGAACGTGCTGAAAAGGTTCATCAAGTCTTCCTTGATTTTGATATAGAGAGTGTCATCATCGGTCAAGATGGCTTTATTGAAAACCACGTTAATATTGTTGTCGGGGGAATGGCAGCTGGCTTTGAACTACCGATGAGAAAATTAGTTGTCATGACGGAAAAAGAACTCTTCAACAAAGCGACGAAACGTCAGCCACGTAGACAAAAGATGTCGAATGCGGAACGGTTGAAGAGCTATACAGAATTATCAGCTGGAGACTTTGTCGTACACGTTAATCACGGTATTGGGAAATACACGGGTATGGAGACGATTGTCGTTGATGGGGTTAATCAAGACTATATTTCGATTCTTTACCAAGATGGTGCCAAACTCTTTATTCCGGTTACCCAGCTGCATCTCGTTCAAAAATATGTGTCTTCAGAGTCTAAAACACCTAAAGTCAACAAACTAGGTGGTACTGAATGGGCGAAAACGAAAAAGAAAGTTGCTTCAAGAGTAGAAGACATTGCGGACGAGTTGATAGAGCTCTATGCTAAACGCGAATCAGAAAAAGGCTATGCCTTCCCACCGGATAATCAAGACCAAGTTGATTTTGAGAATCGTTTCCCTTATACAGAAACCGATGATCAATTGAGAAGTATTGAAGAAATCAAAAAGGATATGCAAAAAGAAAAACCAATGGATCGTCTCTTAGTCGGAGATGTTGGATATGGAAAAACAGAAGTGGCCATGCGTGCTATTTTCAAAGCTGTTCTAGAAGGAAAACAAGCAGCTTTTCTGGTGCCAACGACTATTTTGGCACAACAGCATTATGAATCGTTAGTACAACGCTTTGAGGATTTACCATTTGAGATTGGTCTTTTAAGTCGCTTCCGTACGAAGAAACAGCAAGAAGAAACCATTGAAGGTATTCGTAAGGGCAGTGTGGATATTATTGTGGGAACGCACCGTCTCATTTCAAAAGATGTTGTCTTTTTTGACCTCGGTTTATTAGTAGTCGATGAAGAGCAACGTTTCGGTGTCAAACATAAAGAACGCTTGAAGGCGCTGAAGTCGACAGTAGATGTCTTGACTCTAACGGCAACGCCGATTCCGCGTACCTTGCACATGTCTATGTTAGGTGTCCGCGACTTGTCGGTTATTGAAACTCCACCGGCTAACCGCTATCCTGTCCAAACCTACGTAATGGAGCAAAATATGGCTGCTGTTCGCGATGGGATTGAACGAGAAATGGCAAGGGGTGGCCAAGCTTTTTATGTCTATAATCGTGTCGAAACCATTGAACGTAAGGCGGATGAAATCCGAGTACTCGTTCCTGATTGCAGAGTAGGTGTGGCGCATGGGCAAATGACAGAAGTTCAACTAGAAAATATCATGATGGATTTTGTAGAAGGTGTTTATGACGTCCTTGTTACCACAACAATTATTGAAACAGGTGTGGATATTCCAAATGCCAATACGCTCTTTGTTGAAAATGCTGACTACATGGGCTTGTCCCAACTTTATCAATTAAGAGGACGAGTAGGGAGAACGAATCGAATTGCCTATGCTTACTTAATGCACCAGCGCGATAAAATATTAAGTGAAGTAAGTGAGAAACGCTTGCAAGCCATTAAGGACTTTACAGAATTAGGATCAGGATTCAAAATTGCTATGCGTGATTTGTCTATTCGTGGAGCAGGAAACCTCTTAGGAGCCCAACAGCATGGCTTTATCGATTCAGTTGGCTTTGATTTGTATTCAGAAATGCTGAGCGAAGCAGTAGAACGCAAGCGTGGCAAAGGGTCACGTCGCAAGCAGGTAAATGTTGAGATTGATTTAGCTATTAATGCCTATATTCCGGCAACCTATATTGAAGACGAACGTCAAAAAATTGATATGTATAAACGCATCCAACAACTGAAAAATGAAGATGATTTCTATGAAATTCAAGATGACTTCCAAGACCGTTTTGGTGATTTACCGGAAGAAGTGACCTATCTCGCTCAAGTGGGCTTGATTCGCCACTATGCAGAATTAGCCGAGGCAGAACAGCTAAAACGTCAAGGCGATATCGTTCATATTACTTTCGATAAGGAAGGAACGAAACGACTGCAAGGAGTAGCGATTTTCGAAGCGCTTAGCAGTATCCCTTTACGTGCACAAGTGAATATGAAAAAAGACCAATTAGTGGTATCTATTCAAATTCATAAGGTTGCTATTCCAGCATGGATGGATCATTTGAAAGCATTCCTAGAAGCAAGCGTCGCTGAGCAAAAGGAAGAAAGTTGATAGCCTATGAAAAATAAACAACTAAAATCAATGATGAATGGTGCAGTTTTGCTTTCGGTGGCATCACTCGTTGCCAAAATTTTGAGTGCTGTTTACCGTGTTCCGTTTCAAAATATGGTAGGCAATACGGGTTTTTATGTTTACCAACAAGTTTATCCGATTTATGGGATTGGGATGACGTTTGCTTTATCAGGGTTTCCTGTCTTTTTCTCTAAGGCAATAGCAGAAGCAGTTGACCCATTAGACCACCAGCGACTTATGAAACAGAGTTTGCTTATTTTATCCACTTTTTCAGCGCTCGTATTTATGGGCATATATCTATTTGCTAGCCCGATTGCAGCTTTAATGGGAGATAGTCAATTGATACCGATTATTCAATCGGTGTCCTGGATGTTTTTATTTATGCCACTATTAGCGACATTAAGAGGATATTTTCAAGGGACTTATCGAATGGAACCAACTGCCATTTCTCAAGTTACGGAGCAGTTAGTTCGTGTTGTCGTTATTTTAATTGCCGCTTATTGGTTTACCCAAACGGGGACTGACTTATATGCCATGGGAGCATCGGCTATGAGTGGGGCAAGTTGGGGAGCTGCGTTAGCTTTAGTTGTCCTATTAATGGCGGCTAAGAAAAATGACCACCCCTTATTATTAGCTAGCAAGTCGCAATCGGTAAGAAAAGGCTTGTTCCA